>JAFZOG010000073.1 GCA_017550745.1 Clostridia bacterium
CCCAGATCGACTGGCGAATGTACTCTTCTCTACCCAACAGAGTGATTTCGCCTGTCGGAGTCCAGAGGGTGAAACCCTCTGGCGCAGGTCTGGGCGCGCGGAGCGCCCAGCGTATCCCCTTACTCACTTAAAGTGCCCTTTCAGTCCCGTCGGCAGAACAGAAACGTTTTACTCAATATTGGAAACCACATTTGCTTCGCTGACCCATTGGAGCAGCAGGTCTGCCTTCATGGTTTCCAGAAGCTGCGCCAGCAGTTCTTTTTCCACGGCGTCCTGGGCCTTCTGGATGGTGGCGGAGTTCTCCGTGATTTCCTCACTGTAGAAAAAGACATGGTATCCGTCGTCCATTTTGATGGGTCTGCTCACATCGCCCTGTTTCTGCAGCGCCAGGGCGGCGGTGACAAACGCTTTGCCGGGGTTCACAGCGCCCTTGAACACGGCGTATCCCGTGGCGGGCATTGCCTCGTCGGGCTGGGCCTGGGCAGCGATGTCGCCAAACGCTTCCGGATTGTTTAAGATCTGCCGGGCCAGCTCAGCGGCTTTTGCCTCCGCCTCTTCTTCGGCCTTTTTCAGCTGCTTTTGCTGGTTGTTGAGCTGGTAAACCTGCTTGGCCAGCTTGTCTCTTTCTTTGCTGTATTCATTCAGCTCATCCTTGGAATAGCCATAATACCGCCTTTCCCCATATACGATCTCGTTTACGACCGAAAGCTTTTTCTGGGCCGCTTCAAGCTGCGGCAGCAGATTGGCACGGGCGGAGAAATCGACCGGTACGGTCAGCTGCTTGACGAAGCGGCTTCCCTCGGGCAGTTGGGCAGAGGCGATTTCCCCTTCCTCCAGCATCCGGGCGTACTTGGCCGGGTCGGAAGCGAGGATCTCATCCTCCTGCGCCTGCCGTTCCGCCAGCGCCGAGGAAAGATCCTCGGCGCTCACAGTGACGTTTTTCAGCGCGGTCTCCCACAGCTTGCTTTCCGCGTTCCGGGCGTCGGGATCCAGGCCGATCGCTTCTTCGTGCTGGCGAAGCACCTCTGCTTTCACCGCTTCCTGCACGGCCAGCTTTTTCAGCGTTTCTTCATCCGCTCCCGGATTGTGGCTGAACACCTCTTCGTACGCAGCCCGGAAGGCCTGCTTATCGATCACGGTCCCGTTCACGAGCAGCGCGGCGGCTTCATGGTTCAGGTCGATTTGGTAAAGCGACTGGCTTTCGTTCGTTTCCTGCGCGGCTTGATATGCCTGGGCCTCCTGGGCTTTTGTCAGGCTGTAGATCCCGGTCATGAGCACCTGGCCGTCCTTCACCACCGAAATATATACGGGATGCCTGACGCCGCCTTCCGCGTCCGCGGGAATGCTGTCTTTGAACGCGGTGAGGATCGCGCCGGACAGGCTGAGCAGCTGCTCCTCCTGGGCGTCCTCCATGGCGCTTACTTCCTCAAGGCGTTTTGCCAGGGCTTCGGGATGGGCGGCCTGGACATTCAGTTCCTCCTGAAGCTGGGCGCTCTTGAGGGTTTCCGCCTCCAGCCCGGCGCGCAGCCGCTCCGTTTCGGCAGTCAGCTGTTCGTTCAGCGCGGCGGCGGCTTTGTCCTGGGCTTCCTTTTCCTTCTTGACGGCGTCCAGGTCGGCCTGGGCTTTGGCCAGCTGCTCGTTCAGCGCAGCCGCCTCTTCGGCGTCCTTTACGGCGGCGGCTTTCGCGGCAGCCAGCTGTTCATTCAGCGCGGCGGCAGCCTTGTCCTGGGCTTCCTTGTCTTTCTTGGCGGCGTCCAGGTCAGCCTGGGCTTTGGCCAGCTGCTCGTTCAGCGCAGCTGCTTCTTCGGCGTCCTTTGCGGCGGCGGCTTTCGCGGCAGTCAACTGTTCGTTTAACGCGGCGACGGCCTTGTCCTGGGTTTCCTTCTCCTTCTTGGCGGCGTCCAGGTCAGCCTGCGCCTTGGCCAGCTGCTCATTCAACGCGGCGACGGCCTTGTCCTGGGTTTCCTTCTCCTTCTTGGCGGCGTCCAGATCAGCCTGCGCCTTTTTCAGCTGTTCATTCAACGCGGCGACGGCCTTGTCCTGGGTTTCCTTGTCCTTCTTGGCGCTATCCAGATCGGCCTGCGCTTTTGCCAACTGTTCATTCAGCGCGGCGACGGCCTTGTCCTGGGTTTCCTTGTCCTTCTTGGCGCTATCCAGATCGGCCTGCGCTTTTGCCAACTGTTCATTCAGCGCGGCAACGGCCTTGTCCTGGGTTTCCTTGTCCTTCTTGGCGGCGTCCAGATCGGCCTGGGCTTTGGCCAGCTGTTGGTTCAGCGCGGCCACCTGTTCGGCGCCCTTTACGTCAGCGTCCTGCGCGGCAGTCAGCTGCTCGTTCAGCGCGGCGGCAGTCTTTTCCTGGGCTTCCTTGTCCTTCTTGGCCGCATCCAGGTCGGCCTGGGCCTTGGCCAGCTGCTCGTTCAATGCGGCGACGGCCTTGTCCTGGGCTTCCTTTGCTTTGTTGGCGGCGTCCAGGTCAGCCTGGGCTTTCTTGAGCTGTTCATTCAGTACAGCCACCTGCTCGGCGTCCTTCGCGGCGGCTTTCGCTGCGGTCAATTGCTCATTGAGCGCGGCGACGGCCTTATCCTGGGTTTCCTTTGTTTTATTGGCGGCGTCCAGGTCAGCCTTCGCTTTGGTCAGCTGTTCATTCAATGCGGCGACGGCCTTGTCCTGGGTTTCCTTTGCTTTGTTGGCAGCGTCCAGGTCGGCCTGGGCTTTCTTGAGCTGTTCATTCAGCGCGGCCACCTGTTCGGCGTCCTTCGCGGCGGCTTTCGCGGCGGCCAGCTGCTCATTGAGCGCGGCGACGGCCTTATCCTGGGCTTCCTTTTCCTTCTTGGCGGCGTCCAGGTCGGCCTGGGCCTTGGTGAGCTGTTCGTTCAATGCGGCGACGGTTTTGCCCTGGGCCTCCTTTTCCTTCTTGGCGGCGTCCAGATCGGCCTGGGCTTTCTTGAGCTGTTCATTCAGCACGGCCACCTGTTCGGCGTCCTTCGCGGCGGCCTGGGCTTTGGTCAGCTGTTCATTTAACGCGGCGACGGCCTTATCCTGGGCTTCCTTTGCTTTGTTGGCGGCGTCCAGGTCGGCCTTTGCTTTGGTCAGCTGCTCTGCGCCCGCAATGGCGGTGGTTTTTTCCAGACTCAGCGCTTCCTCCAGCGCCGCGATCTTCGCGTTCAGCGTGTTCTGCGCGTCGGAAGAGTTCTTTTCGGCCTCTGTCTGGGCCGCTTTGAGGGCAGTGATTTCTTTCGTCAGGCTTTCCACCTGCTGTTTTTGTTCCCGCAGGGAGGCAAGCGCCGCATCGTACTTGGCCTGCATCGCCTGGGCGTCCTCCGCGGCCTGCTCTGCCGCGGTGTTTAAGGCTTCCACCTGGGTTTGCAGCGCGTCGCGCTCCTCCAGGGCGTTTAAAAGGGTCTGCTGCGCCGCCTCGGCCTGCTGCTGAAAGCCAGCGGCCTGGGTGTTCATCGATTCTTCCGTTGCGCTTGCCAGGTCTTTGGCGCGCAGCAATTCATCCGAAAGGTCTGCCAGCCTTCCATCCTTTTCGGCGATCATCCTTTGGTTTTCCCGGTTTGCCTGAAAGCTCTTCATCAGCAGCACGCTTACGATCACTGTGGTCAGGCCCAAGGCCGCGACCAGCAGCCATATCATGATTTGTTTTGTTTTCATACGCCATTTCTCCTTTTTTCAGTTGTCCGCAGCGAGATATAACATATTGTAGCAATCATCTATATATTATACAGAAAAATATAAAAAACTCAACAGGTCCGCCCCAATTATTTACGGAAATATTTCCCGACAAAAAACGTCCGCGCCCCTCCAAAACGTTTCCGTCCCCTTGCATCCGGCCGTGGGTTTTGGTATACTGTAGCCAAGCCGCCGTCAGGCGAAAGCTTTCGCAAAATGGCAAAAGATTGAAAGTGCCCCGGACGGCTTTCCCGAAAAGGGGGCCGCGCTTTGGCCTCCGAGGATCGGATGATATTTGGAGCACTCCCCCGGCTGATCCGGGCGAGGAGGAATAGACACATGATCAAGAAAAAACAGCAGGTGCTTTTATCCGTGATGGGATGGACCCACGACGACGACGAACCGGGGGATTCCGTGCGGCTGCTGACCACCGGCACCATGACCGGGGGCAGGGATTTATGGCGCATCGACTATACGGAGACCCAGCCGGACAACGAAAGCAGCGACGTGACGCTGACCCTGGACAGGGGCGTGGTGACCATGCAGCGCACGGGCGCGTTTTCCACCAGCATGGTGTTTGACCAGGGCCGCCGCTTTGAAGGCAATTACCGCACGCCCTACGGCGACCTGGCCATGGGCGTATATCCCACCCATGTGAAATATCAGGTTCAGGACGGGCCGGTGGGGGAAGTGAACCTGACCTATCAATTGGATCTGCAGGGCGAGTTTGCTGCCATGCACGAGCTGCGCATCCGCTTCTGCCCCGCCGGGAAGCAATGAGTCCCCTGTCCCCATGGCGGGAGGAACTGCGGCGGCTGATCCCCCGCGGGTTTTTGCGCAGGGACCAGGGAGACTGGCTGTTCGTCAGCGATTATCCGCGTTTCGGCGGGGAAGAAGAAACCACCCGATCCCTTGAAGCAGCGGGCTATGCGGTTCAATTGGAAAGCGGCCTTGCGCATCTGGACGCGGGCCCGGAAAAATACCGGGCGCTGTCAGCGTCGCTGGCTGACGCGCCGGTGCTTCCCCAGGAAGGGTTCCTGTATTCCCTGGGGGCGCGCCTGCAAAGAAACGGCGGAGAGACGGCCTTGGACAGCCTGTACCTGATGCGTATGACGCTGAAAGCGCTGGACGCCGGCGACCTGAAAGCGCTGGAGCGCCTGCTGCCCCCCGCCGTGGCGGAGGCCCAGCGCAAGCATATCCCCCTGCCGAAAGCGGCGGGGAGGATGATCCTGTCCGCCCTCAACGAAGCGGAAATGAAAAGGAGAGGTTCAACATGCTGATCACCTATCACGGGCATTCCGAATTCTATCTGGAAGGGGCGGGCGGCTTCGCTCTGCTCACCGACCCCTACGACGCAAACGTGGGCTATCCCATGGGGACCTACCGCGCCGACGCGGTCACCGTGACCCACGGGCATGGCGACCACAGCTTCACCGCCAAGGCCGCCGGCAGCCCCGCCATCATTGACCGGGCCGGTGAATGGTATCCCGCCCCGGATGTGAAGGTCACCGCCATTCCCTCCGTCCACGATGCGGAGGGCGGGGCGAAGCGCGGGCCCAACCTGATCATGAAGATCGAAATGGAGGGCCTGACCGTCGTGCACCTGGGCGACCAGGGCGCGCCGCTGACCGCCGAACAGGTCAACGCCATCGGGCACGCGGATATTCTGATGCTGCCCATCGGCGGTTTTTTCACCATCGACAGCAAAACGGCTTATGAGACCGTGCAGGCCCTAAAGCCCCGGACGGTCATCCCCATGCACTATAAAACGGCAGCCAACGCGGGCTGGCCCATCAGCGACGAAAAGGAATTCCTGCGCCTGATGAACGCCGAAAACGCCGTGCCCATGCCCCTTCTGCGGGTGACGAAGCAGGACCTGAGCGAACAGCCCGCCCTGGCGCTGATGCAGGCGAAATCGTAATCAAACCTCGGGAAAACAGGGAAACGGTTTAAGCAAGCCGGTTCCCTGTTTTTGTTTCGTTTTTCGCTTAATCAAGGATTCGTTCCGCATCCTTTCCGGCGGCCTTGCAAAAATACTGCAAAGCATTTTAGGTTCATTTAAGGTTCCCGTGGTAAGATGGCCCTGCCGAACAGAAAAACCGGCAGAACAGGAGGCGGCTTTATATGAAGAAGCATCTGGCCATCAGAAATATCCTGATTGATATTGTATTATGCGGCGCTGCGCTCATGGTGTTCGCGTTATTTCATCATGTGCTGCCCCGGCAGCAGCAGAGCGTGGGCATCGTGATCCCCAACCCGTATAAAACGGAATCGCCGAAGGAAGGCGGCAGCCTGGCTTTGCCGGAGGATACGGTGCTGCTGGCGTCCGGCAGCGCCACCGGCGTGAACCTGACCGCCGCCCGGAACAGCCGCAAGCAGAATAACGGCATCGGCTGGGGCAGCAGAAACGGCATGGGCGACAAGGGCGGCAGCGCCCTGACCGGCAGCGGCGAAGCGGAAGAGGCGGCGGACGACACACCCATTGCCGACAAGTTTGCCGACAAATACACCGACACCGTGGTGGTGACGGAGAACAGCTATTCCAGCCCGGACATCTCCATCACCGTCTCCGAGGAAACCACCGACCACGGGCGCGTCACCTATTACCTGGCGGACATTTACGTGCGGGACATCACCTGCTTCCAGTCCGCGCTGGCCCGGGGCACCTATGGCAGCGGCTACCGCGACAGCATTTCGGATATGGCCGCGCTGACCAACGCGCTGTTGGCCATCAACGGCGACTACTACGGCAACACCAATGAGGGCGTGGTGATCCGCAACGGCGTGATCTACCGGGCCAACCGCACCAACTGCGACGTATGCGTGCTGTACTACGACGGGCGCATGGAAGTGATGCCCGGCAGCGCCTTCGACATGCAGGAGGCCATCGAGAACGGCGCCTGGCAGGCCTGGACCTTCGGCCCCGCCCTGCTGGACACGGACGGAAGCGTGCTGACCAGCTTCGCCAGCACAAACCGCATCATCTCCGCCAATCCCCGCACCGCAATCGGCTACTACGAGCCGGGCCACTACTGCATGGTGGTGGTGGACGGGCGCGGCGAATCCGCGGGCATCACGCTGCCCGGCCTGTCCAAGCTGTTCTATGACCTGGGCTGCACCGCCGCCTATAACCTGGACGGGGGCAATTCCTCCATCATGGTCTGGCAGGACGCCGTCATCAACGACCCCTCCGGCGGCGGGCGGGAGAGCAGCGACGCGCTGCTGATCGCGGAGGTGAACCGGTATGAGTAAGCTCCGTGCCCTCCTGCGCCACACCACCGTCATTCTGGCCCTCATGTTCATCGTGTTCCTGATCCTGGACCAGTTCAATCCCATGATGAACTTCATCGACAACAGCATTTCCCGCTGGCTCCTGGCCGCCCTGTGCCTGAGCGGCATCGGCCAGAGCGTCCTTGGCTGGGCGCTGGAAGGGAAAAACAGTAATTAAATCCGATCAGAGCATGATGGCGTGAACGCATACATCATTTGAATAATAAAAAAAGGCTGTCGAAAAAGCATCTCGACAGCCTGAGGGAGAGGAAGGGTTCCTCTCCCTTATTATGTCAGCCGGAAATTATTTTACCGCGTCCAGCTCGGCCTGAATCTCAACCGCCAGCTGATCCAGGGTTTCCTTCACGGGAGCGCCGTTGTTGTAAATCTCAGCCAGGGCGGCGCGCCACAGGTTGCCGCAGTTGTTGTAGGCGGGGTTCTGGTTGCGGGGGTTGATCCAGGAAGCCATCTTGATGATGGGATCCATGGCGGGCTTCTTGGCCAGGTATTCCTGGTACTCGGGCAGGCTCACCACGCTGCCGCGGGTGGGCAGGTAGCCGGTGTTGTCAGACCAGTAGAGGTTGATTTCGGGGCTGGCCATGAACATCATGAACTGCCAGGCCGCGTTCTTTTCCGCCTGGGAAGCCTTGGCGGGGATGAAGATCGCCGCGCCGCCGACCTCGCTCTTGAAGCTCTCGCCGTCGCTGCCGCCGGGGAGCCACGCCATGCCCACTTCAAACCGGGCCGCTTCGTCCTCCAGGGCGTTCACGCGGTTGACGTAGGTGGTGTACAGGGAAGAGGTGTGGAACACGCTGAACGCGCCGCCCGCGATGAACAGGTCGCGCATGTTGGAGGACGCGCCGGAGCCGTAGGCATAGTAGGCGTAGCCCTTGTCGATCCATTCCTTGATCTTGGTGTTCAGCTCGATGCTCTTTTCGCTGTTCACGTCGGTGGTGCCCTCGTCGGTCACGATCTGCACGCCGTTGTTCTTGAACAGCATCTCATGATACCAGTAGTCCCAGCCGCCGAACACGGTGCCGTAGCGCTTGGTGGTGCCGTCCTCGTTGAAAAGGGTGGCCTTTTCCAGGAAGGCTTCCATTTCGTCGATGGTCTTGGGCATTTCGATGCCTTCGGCCTCAGCGGCGGTCTTGTTGTAATACATGCACTGGGTGGAAATCAGGTAGGGCAGGCAGATCTGCTCATCGTCGTAGCTGGTGGAAGCCAGCAGGCCCTCGCCGAAGTCCTCCACGTCGTAGTCAAAGGCGTCGATGTAGGGATCCAGCACTTCGCACAGCCCGGCAGCGCCGTAAGCTGCGGGGTAGGAGGTGTTGCAGCACACCAGGGCGGGCACGGCGCCCGCGGCGTCAGCGGCCCGGAACGCGGTGTCGATGTCGGCATACGCGCCTTTGTACACGGGCACCACGGTGATGCCCATGCCGTTTTCAGCGTTGAACTTATCCACCATATAGGCGATCTGTTCGTCGAACTGGCTCTCATGCGCATGCCACCATTCGATGGTGATGGGCTCGGTCACGTCATACTCTGTAGCCGCCAGCGCGGGAACCACTGACGAGAGCAGCAGGACGCAAAGCAGGAACGAAAGGAACCTCTTCATTGCGGAAATCCTCCTTGAATTGATTTGGCAAACCTGCACAAACGCCCACAGGATTTGCCTTTTTTCTGATCGTATGATACCAGATTTCACAGATTCCGTCAAGGGGGTTGCCCGCCAAATTGCGTTCAATTTCTTTTGAGAAGCCCTGGGGCATGCAGCAAAAATAGAAAGAATACATCTCTCAGGCGGTCGATTCCATATACATTTATCCATAGAACATAACATACATTGCAGCGGAATGCGGATATGCTTCCGGTTGTTTATTTGCGGGGCATTCCGCCCGGACGGCCGCTGGCATTCCGTATTTCATAAACATCCTAACGCATGGATAAACTGGGAAAAAATGGGGGTTCTTTTTCATGGTTTTGCAATTATTTTATAGGAATTATTTCATAAAATTTACTGCAAAGAATCCCGGGATTTCCTTGAAAAACCGGAGGTTTTGGTATAAAATACTTAATGGAGTATTCTGCGGTTTATGCTTCAAATTTGCCAAACATTGCAAATTGACGCAAATATCGCCGCCTCAGAGCGATTGACGCGGATAATCAATCCAAACGTGAGCGCAATACATACATCTTGATCACCGGGAGGACAAGAAAATGGAACGGAGCGAAATGCGCTGGAAACTCAGCCGGAGCATCGCTGTCCTGCTGTCTGTCATGCTGATTCTGGCGATAGGCGGGATAGAGCAAAATGCCAGGGCGGAAGGGGAAGCGCCTGCCGGGTACAACAGGATGTCCGGGGAAATCACGTTCCTGATTGCCAACGGCGTGGTTGAAGCGCCCACCGGCGGCGATGTAACGTATACCCCGGCGAGTGCGGCAGCTGACGCCAGCTTCACCATCGGGAACACGCCCGGCGTGTAACGGCGCAACAAAAAAAAGCAGGCGGCGCTGGCGTCCGTCTGCTTTTTGAGGTTTTCCCTTATTTTATTGTTTGAGCGCGTCGTTCACCGCTTCGCTGAACGTTGGGTGGGGCCGGATGACTTGAGCCAGCTCGCTGACGGAAAGACCGGCGCACAGCGCCTGGGTGAACCCGGAAATCATATCGGTGGCCCGCTGGCACATCAATTGGGCTCCCATCAGCTTCCCGCTCTGTTTCTCGAATACCACCCGGATATACCCGCGGTCCGCGGCGCAGAGCACCGTTTTTCCGTTCGCGGTCATGAGGGCCTTGCGGCTGTCCGCGTCGATCCCCTGGGCTTTCGCCTGATCCAGGGTGAGTCCGACGCATGCGATTTCCGGATCCGTGTACACGCAGGAGGGGATGAACCGATGATCCTCCCGGGGCGCAAGCCCCGCCATGCCCCTTACCGCGTTCCGCCCCTGGGCGCTGGCGGCATGGGCCAGCATGACGCCTCCGGTCACGTCGCCCACGGCATACACGTTTGGAAGGCTGGTTTCATATTTTTCATTCACCACGATCCGTCCGCGCTCCAGGAGGGGCGATATCCCTTCCCCGAACAGGCCCTCCGTACAGGGCCTGCGCCCGACAGCCAGGAGCACCCTGTCTGCCTGGGCGGTTTCAGGACGGTCCGCGACAAAATCACATGCCAGTCCGCCGCCTTCCCCAGGGCGGATCGCCGTCACTTTCGCTCCGGTATAGACGGCCGCGCCGCGTTTTTTCAGCAGCATTTTCAGGCTTTGGGCCAGCTCCTTGTCCAGGCTTGGCAGCAGCTGGGGCATGGCTTCCACGATGGTCACCTCAGCGCCCAGGGCCTGATAGAGGGAGGCGAACTCCACCCCGATGACGCCGCCCCCGATGATGGTCAGCCTGGCGATTTTTTCTTTGCAGTCCAATAATTCGTCGCTGGTCACCACGCCTTTCAGCTGCGCGCCGGGAATCGGCGGAACGGCCGGGCGGGAGCCTGTGGCGATCAGGATGTTCTTCGTTTTCAGGATTTCTTCATTCTCCCCCGCGCGCAAAAGAACGCTGCCCTCCCCGCAGACCGTTCCGACGCCACGGAGGATATCCACCTTTTTGCGTTTGGCGGACGCTTCAATGCCCTGCCGCAGCTGAAGCACCACGTCCTCTTTTCTTTCCTGCATTTTCCCGGGGTCATAGCTGATCGCTTCCGCGGTGATGCCGAAAAGGGACGCTTCCCGCATTTTCCGATACAGCTCCGCGCCGTGAAGCAGGGACTTTGTGGGGATGCAGCCCCGGTTCAGGCAGGTGCCGCCCAGATGGTCCTTTTCCACCAGCGCCGTTTTCATGCCCAGGTCCGCCGCCTCAAAAGCCGCTTCATAGCCTCCGGGCCCGGCGCCGATGATGACAAGGTCGTATTCTTTCATGGTGATGCTTCCTTCCATGTTATTCCACCCGGATGAGGGCCGTGATATCCTGAGCGATTTGTCCGCGCGGATAAGCCGCCGTTCCTTCGCACTGCATGGCCGCCTCAAGCAAACGGTTTTTCAGCGCTTCCGCGTCAAAGGGACAGCCGGTCAGGGCCCGCCGGACTTCCCGGACCATCCGTTCGTCCATGGCGTCGGAGTGGCATACCGCCTCCTGAATAAGGTTTTGCCGGATATTCAATTCGATCTGGATGCCGCCCCAGGGGAATCGGCCGCTGACTTCCATGGAAAAGGGGATGCGCGGGGGGAAGAGCCAGGACGGAGAGGACAGGCGCCGCTTTTCCGCCTGCACCTTATCCTCCGCCTGCCTGTCCAGCTTCACGGCCTCCGGAGCCAGAGCGTATATTTCTTCAAAGGCGCAAAGAAGCGCTTCCTGAAGGGCCTGGATGCTGATGTCCCGGCGGATTTCCGCCAGGTTCACCACCCGCGCGCGGACGGAGGGCACGCCCTTGGACCGCAGCTTCCCCGGTGAAACGGAAAGGTATTTCTCCATGGCCCCGGTATCCACATCCACCATGACGGTGCCGTGGTGGCAGCAGCAGCCCTGGGTTTCGTAAAAAGCGTTGCCGGAGATTTTTCGGCCCGAAACCTCAAAATCGTTTCTGCCGGTTTTATCCGCGCGGATACCGAGGCGATTGAGCGCCAGCAGGATCACCCGGCTCTGCCTGTCCGTGTCGTAATTCTGTTTCTGCGCCATGAAGCTGAAATTCAGGTTGCCCAGGTCGTGGTATACCGCGCCGCCGCCGGAAAGGCGCCGGGCAAGACGGCCCCCGTCTTCCATGAGCTCCCGGACGCGGCATTCCGTCCAGGCGTTTTGGTTGCGCCCGATGACCACTGTCTGCCTGTTCTGCCACAGGAAAAGGATGCATTCCTCCGGCGACGCGTGGGTGGTCAGGTATTTTTCCAGGGCGATGTTTCCATAGGGGTCATACTCCTGGCTGACGATCCATTTAAGCTTCGAAATCATAGCGGATGACCGGCTTGCGCGCAGCCTTTACCTCATCGGGGCGGCGGATACGGGTGGTAAAGGGCCGCTCGTGCATGTGGGACGGATCGGCATGGGCGTCTTCCCAAACCTGGCGGAAGATGGCCGCGGCCTCGTCCAGGGTTTCGACGGTTTCCGTTTCCGTCGGCTCCACCATCAGTGCTTCATGAACGATCAGGGGGAAGTACATGGTGGGCGGATGGATGCCGTAATCAATGAGCGCCTTGGCAATATCCATGGCGGAAACGCCGATTTCGTGATGGAGGGGTTCCAGGGTCATCACGAACTCATGCATGCAGGTGGCGTCGTACGCCATGGTGTAGAGATCCTTGAGCCGGTTCATCAGGTAATTGGCGTTGAGCACGGCGTTGGCGGCGGTTTCAGGCACCCCCTCCCGCCCAATGGAAAGCAGATAGGCAAGCGCCTTGACGGTCACCAGGAAATTGCCGCAGAAGGAGCGGACGTCGCCGATGCGCTTCTCCGCCGGGGCGGAACGCAGGGCGTCCGCTGTTTTCTGCACTCTCAGGCCGGGCAGAAAGTCCTTCAAAAACGCCTTGCAGCCAGAGGGCCCGCTGCCGGGCCCGCCTCCGCCATGGGGGGTGGCAAAGGTCTTATGCAGGTTAATATGCACCACGTCAAAGCCCATGTCTCCCGGCCGGGCAATGCCCATGACCGCGTTCAGGTTTGCGCCGTCGTAGTAATTCAAGCCGCCCGCGTCATGTACGATGCGGGTGATTTCCTGAATGTTGGGATCAAACAGGCCCACGGTGTTGGGATTGGTGAGCATGAGCCCGGCGGTATCAGGGCCCGCGGCGGCCCGCAGCGCGTCCAGATCCACATATCCTTTCGCGTCAGACGGAATATTGACCACCTCGAAGCCTGCCATGGCGGCGCTGGCCGGGTTGGTTCCGTGGGCGGAATCCGGCACGATGATCTTTCTGCGTTCCGTATCCCCCCGCGACAGGTGATAAGCCTTGATCAGCAGAAGGCCGGTAAATTCTCCGTGGGCGCCGGCGGCGGGCTGAAGCGTCATGGCGTCCATGCCGGTGATTTCACACAGGTATTTTTCCGTCCGCTCCATCACCTCCAGGCATCCCTGAACGGTTTCATCCGGCTGCAGGGGATGGATGTCCGTAAAGCCCGGCAGGGAGGCCGCGGCCTCCAGCACGGCGGGATTGTATTTCATTGTGCAGGAGCCCAGGGGATAGAAGCCTCCGTTGACGCCCCTGGTTTCCTTTGCCAGCTCGGTGAAATGCCGGTCCACCTGGCTTTCTGAAAGCTCAGGCAGCCGAGGGGGCTTTTCACGCAGGCAAAAGTCCGGGGGAACGCAGGGCACGTCCAATTCCGGAATCAGGCGGGAGCATCTTCCGGGAACGCTTCTTTCAAATATCAGCTTCATGCCTTCAGCGCCTCCTTTACGATCCGGGCTGTGCGTTCGATTTCCTCCCGGGTGTTCATTTCCGTGGCGCACCACAGCAGCCTGCCCTCTCCCAGGGGAAGGCCCCCCAGGATATCCTGCCGGTCCAGCGCCGCCAGGACCGCCTGGGCCGCTGCCTCATCAGGGGCTTTCGTGACGAACTCATGGAAGAAGGGGCGGTGATGCACCGGCTTGAGCCCGCTTTCAGCCAGCTGCTCAAGGAGAAACGCGGCCTTCGCGTGGCAGGACAGGGCCGTTTTTCTGAGCCCCTCCGGCCCCATGGCGGCCAGATAAACCCCTGCGGTGAGGGCGCAGAGGGCTTCGTTGGAGCAGATATTGGAGCCGGCCTTTTCCCGGCGGATGTGCTGCTCTCTGGCCTGCAGGGTCAGCACAAAGCAGCGGTTTCCGTTCATGTCCGTCGTTTCACCGACGATCCGGCCCGGCAGCTTGCGCATCATCTTTTCATCCGCGGCCATGAAGCCCAGGTACGGCCCGCCAAATCCCAGCGGCAGGCCCAGGGGCTGCCCCTCGCCGACGGCGATGTCCGCGCCGATCTCCCCCGGCGTTTTCATGACCGCCAAGGCGATGGGATTGCAGCTCATGACCAATTTCGCTTTGCTTTCATGGGCGATGGCAGCCACCGCGTCCGCGTCCTCCATGCACCCAAAGTAATTGGGCTGCTGGATGAACACGCAGGCCGTTTCGTCATCGATGAGCTTTTTCAGGCTGTCCAGGTCCGTCGCTCCGTCTTTTTCCGGCACGCACACGATCTCAGCGCCGCGGCCGAACCCGTACGTGCGGATCACGGAAATGATTTTCGGATCCGCGGCGGCGGACACCAGCGCTTTGGCGCGTTTTTTGTCCCGGCACATATCGCAGGCCTCCGCAGCCGCGGTGGCCCCGTCGTATACGCTGGCATTTGCCGCCGCAAGCCCTGTCAGCTCACAGATATCCGTCTGGAATTCAAAGATGGATTGAAGGACCCCCTGGCTTATTTCCGCCTGATAAGGGGTGTAGGCGGTTCGGAATTCTTCTTTCCCCGCCACCTCCTTCACGATGGCGGGAATAAAATGGCGGTAGGCCCCCGCGCCGCGGAACAGGGTGGGATAAACGCGGTTCCTGGCGGCCATCGCCTCCAGGACGCGCCGCACCTCCATTTCCGCTTTCCCCGCGGGCAGGTCAAGGGGACGCTTGAGTTTAAGCGCTTCCGGAATGCAGGCGTACATTTCTTCAAAGCTGGAAAAGCCGCAGCTTTCCAGCATCCTTTTTTGCTCCTCGCCGGTGTTGGGAACATAGGTACCCACGTGCTTCACCTCCAGGCATTCTGGCTTACCGGTCAGTATCGGGAATCGTCAGCCTTCCGCGGCGACAAACGCTTCGTATTCCGCGGCGGTCATCAGTTCCTCGGAATCGGTGATTCCCTCCGCCTGAACGAACCAGGCGTCGTAAGGCGCTTTGTTCATCATCTCCGGCTCATCCGCCAGGGCGCCGTTCACCTTTGCCACCGTGCCGGACACGGGCGAATTCACGTCAGACACAGCCTTGACGGATTCCACATCCGCGAAGGCGGCGCCGGCCTCCAGGGCATCTCCCTCCGCGGGAAGATTCACAAAGACCAGATCGCCCAGCTGGTCCTGGGCATAATCCGTGATCCCGATGTAAGCGGTCGTTTCATCCAGGAATTTCACCCATTCGTGGGTTTTGGTGTATTTGAGTTCTGCGGGGAAAGTCATTGCGTCGTCCTCCTTTTATTTTTTCTGAATAGTACGTAACTGTTCAGTCGTGTTGCTTTAAAGTACGAAAGATACATTGTCATCCCGAGCGAAGCGAAGCGGAGTCGAGGGACCTGATAGCTTTGGTGGTCCCATTTTTCACCAGATCCCTCCACTCCGTTCCGCTCTCGCTCCACTTCGGTCGGGATGAAAGAGCAATTTCACACTTTAAAGCGTCTCGACTGAATGGTTACAATATTACTTTTTATAGAAAGGAAGCTTCACCACTTCCGCTTCCACGCGCCTGCCCCGGACGTCCACTTCCACGCGCGTGCCGGGGGCCTTATAGGCGATATCCACAATGGCCATGGACGCGGGATAGCCGACATAGGGGCAGTGTGTTCCGGAGGTCGTACGGCCGATGATCCTGCCGTCGGCATAAACATCCTGATGCTCCCTGGGGATGCCCCGGCCTACAGCCTTCAGCCCCACCCGGCACTGCGCCGGCTTCCCCGCGGCGGCGAGGGCGGCCTTGCCGATAAAGTCCGGCTTATCCATTTTCACGAAATATCCAAGGCCGGAAGTGAGGGGAGAAATGGTGTCGCTCAATTCATGGCCGTAAAGCGGCATGCCCGCTTCCAGGCGCAGCGTGTCCCGGGCGCCGAGGCCGCAGGGAATCAGGCCGTCCTCTTTGCCTGCCTCCAATAACATTTCCCACAGCTTTTCCGTTTCCGCTGCCGCCGCGTACAGCTCGAACCCGTCGGAACCGGTGTATCCCGTGCGGGAAACGATGCATTGGATCCCGCCCACGTCGCGGTCCCAGCAGGCGAAATAGTTTTTGACGGGAATGTTTTCGGGAGGGGTCAGCTTTTTCAGGATCTTTTCCGCTGACGGCCCCTGCAGCGCAATCTGCCCCAGGGTGTCGGAAATATCGGTGGCGCGGGCGTCGCCAAACAGATGGGCCTGAATCCAGGATACATCCTTTTCCCGATTGGATGCGTTGACCACAATGAAATACCGATTGCCCGCGATGCGGTAAACGATCAGGTCGTCCACCGTGCCCCCCTGCTCGTTGCACATGGGGCTGTAGCGCGCCTGGCCCTCGGCCATCCCGGAAAAATCGTTGGTCAGAAGATGATTCAGGTTCCTGACGGCGTCCTCGCCCTCCAGCAGCACTTCGCCCATGTGGGATACGTCAAACAGGCCGCAGGCCGTGCGAACCGCCATATGCTCCTGAATGACGCCGGTTTTGTACTGGACAGGCATTTCAAACCCGCCGAATTCCACCATCTTTCCGCCGCAGCGCAGGTGCGCATCGTACAGCGGCGTGCGTTTCAGTTCCATAGATCCCGCTCCTTTCTTGTTAGCCGCTTTGCAAACGCTGAAAAAGGGCACAGAAAACCAAGCTTTTCGCCTGATTTCCCACAGCCCTGTTGTTATACCTGAAAGATTCAGCCGTCTCCGCCAGGCGGAGATACGCCTTGCTTCTTCGGTGTTTGTTTGCTTTCCAGGGATACGTCCGTGTCCGGTTCTTTTACCTGAGAGTTTTTGAATTGCCCCTTCGGTGCCCGCCGTCCCGTTGGCTGCGGATCTCTCCTGGACACTTCTTCCGTGCTTTCATTATAGCATATGTGGGCAAAAAAGTCAAAATGTATAAATGAAAAATGTATGGCGGAAATCCTGTCATCCCTTGCTTCCGGGTCCATTTTACGGTATACTTTGTATGAGATATGAATGCCTGAGGTGACCGCAGAGATGAAAGAGTATAATGTGGAACAGGTTCGATCCCTTCTGGAAGCAATGTCGGGGATGTATGACCTTGCGCGGGTTGTGGATCCGATCGAATGCCGTATTCTTGAATTCGACAGCGACGGATCCATCTGCATGAACGAAAGCTGCTACGGGATTTGGAATGCCGAGCAGAAATGCATCAACTGCACCAGCGCGCTTGCGTGCAGAACCGGATGCCGTCAGGAAAAGAAAGAACACTTTCAAAACCAGGTATTTCACATTCGGTCGAACCCCATTAAAATGAAGCTGCCGGACGGCGGTGTTTATGACGCTGTGCTGGAGCTGGTCAGCATTCAGAAGGAGCCCTCGGCAACGGCAAACGACAGGGCCGCTGAAAATGTGGACCACAAGGCCGACCACTATCAGGCGCTGCACGATACGCTGACAAAAGCGCTGAACGCAGGCGCGTTCTATGAGCTTGCCCGCGGGAAAATCGTGGAACATCAGGGCTTTTCCTGGGTCATGGTGACTGCGAATATCATGAACTTCCGCTTGATCAACACGCTGTTTGGCGTGCTGAAAGGGAATGAGACCCTGGTCAAGACATCCGACGCGCTGGTGGAGATCGCGGAGCAATCCAACGGATTGTGCGGCAGGCTGGGCGGGGACCAGTTCGCGCTGCTGCTGCCGGAGCGGGAATACAAGGAAGAAACCCTCCTGCGGACGGCGCAGCAGCTGGCGGACTATTATTCCAGCGGGCTGTATACCTTCTGCATTCATTTCGGCGTATACAGGATGGAGGATGCGGCCATTCCGATTTCAGTGATGTGCGACCGCGCAAACTCCGCCCTTCGCACCATCCGGGATGACTTGAGGAAAACCGTCGCTTATTTCGATGAATCCATGATGCAGAAAAGCATCTTTGAGCAGCAGATCATCAGCGGATTTGACGAAGCGCTGCAAAGCGGGCAATTCAAAATGTATCTGCAGCCCCTGGTCGGAGAAAACGGCAGGGTATTCGGCGCGGAGGCGCTGGTCAGGTGGCACAAGCCTGACGGAAGCGTCGTCGGGCCCGGTGATTTTATTGAAACCCTGGAAAACGCGGGCCTGATCCATGAGCTGGATATGAACATCTGGGAGCAGGCGGTGAAGCTGCTGCGCCGGTGGAAGGATACGGACAAAAAACATCTGACGATCTCCGTGAATATGTCCGCAAAGGAT
This sequence comes from Clostridia bacterium, assembly GCA_017550745.1. Taxonomy (GTDB): domain Bacteria; phylum Bacillota; class Clostridia; order Christensenellales; family Aristaeellaceae; genus RUG563. The sequence continues at coordinate 17,978 of JAFZOG010000073.1, forward strand.
TTTTACAGCATCGACGTATATCGGGTGCTGACGGAGCTGGTGGAAAAGTATGGGGTGGACAGCAGGAATCTCCGGCTGGAAATCACGGAAACCGCGCTGCTCAAAGAACCGGAAAAGAGCGACAGGATCGTTGCCACGCTGAAGGAAAAAGGATTCTGCGTGGAAATCGACGACTTTGGAAAAGGCTATTCTTCTTTGGGCATGCTGAAGGATATTCAGGCGGACGTGCTGAAAATCGACATGAGCCTTCTGGACGAAATAGAGAGCAAGCAGCGCAGCAGGATCATCCTGGAATCCGTGATCAATATGGCCAGTTCCCTGGGGATGGAAGTCATTACCGAGGGGGTCGAAACCCTGGCCCAGATGAGATCCCTGGCGCAAATGGGCTGCCGCCATTTTCAGGGGTTCTATTTTTCCAGGCCCGTGACGATCGAAGAATTTGAGCAGATTTATGACAGGCTGGGAAAATTGGAAGAATAAAGGCCGCGCCGCCTTGAGAAGAAGGGAGGTTTTTCGACACCCTCAAGCCCTGCCGAAACAGGGCTTTTTGATACGCAAAGCGAGCGGCGAAAGCCCAAGGCTTCCGGCCTTGCAGGGGAAACCCGCTGCTGCCGCAGGGGTCATTCGTCCAGGGAAACCAGCAGGCTTTCCAGCAGATGCCAGGTCTTTGGAATCGAGCTTAGGTACAGCGTCTCTTCCGGAGAATGGGCGTTTGCCACGTCCGGCCCGATGCTGACCATGTCAAGCCCCTCCGCCAATTCAGAAAAAGCGCCGCATTCCAGCCCCGCGTGAATGGCCTCCACCTTGATCTCTTCGCCGTTCTGTTCCCGATAGATCTGCCGGATCTTCTGCACGAGGACGCTGTCCGCCTTTACAGGCCAGGGCCTTGAGCCGTCGGCAATGTCGACGGATAATCCTTGCTCCGCCGCCAGCGCCCGATGATGGTCTTCGATGTCCTTCAGCCTTTCGGCGGAGGAGCTTCTGGGCATTTGCCGGATCTCGATACCGCTTGCGTCCGCCTGGATGAGGCCCAGGTTGGACGAGCTTTCCACAAGGCCGTCGATCACCTCCGACATCGTGTACACACCATCGATGGCCCCGGCCACATACGCCAGGATATGCTGCGTCTGTTCCGCGTCCAATACCTTCCGGGCGGCGTCCGTTTTTTCCACGGCGAGGGCCAGGCCACTCTCAATGCCCGCGTAGGCTTCCCGCAGGGCCGCTTCCTTTTCCGCGACATACTGCGCAAGCGCTGTTTGATCGTTTCCGTCGATCACGACCACCGCCTGGGCTTTTGCGGGAATGGCGTTGTCGGCGATTCCGCCCGTGAAAGAGGCCAGCGCATAGGGCACAGGAAGATCCGCAAGCACCTTTGCCAGCGCGGTAATGCCGTTGCAGCGGCCTTCCCCGATCATGAGCCCCGAATGGCCTCCCAGGAGCCCGGAGAGCGTGATGGAAACGGCCGTATCCCCCTTGGCGTCAGCGGGCTTGGGCGCGTCTTTCGTCACGATCAGGGAGGACGCGGCCGAGCTGACGGTGACGGAATCGCTCCATTCGCTGTCAATATTGATCAGATATTTGACGCCGGACAAGTCCTCTGCCGTAACGGCCAGCGCTCCCGTCATATCCACCTCCTCGTCGGTGGTGAAGATGATGCGCAGGGGGCCGTGGGCCATTTTTCCCTTCGCGATGGACATGATGATGGCGACGCCCGCGCCGTCGTCAGCGCCCAGGGTGGTGCCGTCCGCGGTCATGGTGCCCGCGGCTTTGTCCACGATCACCCGGATGGGGTCGGCCTGGGGGTCAAAGGAACGGCCCTCCTCCGCCACGCACACCATGTCCAGGTGCGTCTGAAGGGCGGTCAGCGGCAGCGCCTCGCAGCCCGGCGTGGCGGGAACGTAGAAAAAGAGGTCGTTGGCTTCGTTCTGCCGGACCGTATAGCCCAAATCTTCCGCCCAGCCCTTCAGGAAATCGCTTACGGCCTGCTCGTGCTTGGACTGCCTGGGGATCGCAGCCAGCAGCATGAAATTGTCGATGATGTCATCCACGATGGCCGCGTCTTCCTCCGGCATATTGCCCGCGGATTCGCCCCACGCGGGAACAGCCATTGCCAGAACCAGCAAGCCAGCCAACAGCGCAACCTTCCACTTCATGTCGTTTCCCTCCGTTTCTTTTGAACCTGCCCGGCCGCAGCGCCTGCGGGCCGGTTTTGATAGCGCGGTAAGACCGTTTTTATTCGCATCATGATCAGAAATTGAGCCACATATAATGCTTGAGCTCCACCGCCGCGGCGTCCTCATCCTCGCCCTCGACGGTGACCGTGACCACATCCCCCTGTTTGACCCCCAGGCCCATCAGCGCAAGGATGCCTTTGGCGTTTGCGCTGCGGCCGCCTTTGGACAGGGTGATATCGGATCGGTATTGGCTGGTCTGTTTGACCAGCAGTCCGGCATGCCGCGCGTGCATGCCGACGGGGGCTTTGATGGTGTACATAAAGGAGCGCATCCATTCACCCCTCCTTTTGAACCGTTGGTTCCCTTCTTAAGACCACGGAACGAAAACATATTCCATGTACTGGATTTCATCGTTCCCGTTCAGCTCGATCCGCGTTGTCACGAACCAGAAATCCGCGTCGGCGGTGTCCATTTCTTCCTTGGTCAGATCGGCGGTGAACACCAGCTCGTGGCCGTCGTAGTTATCCCGCCCGAGATACGCGTCAATGTACCAGGCGTACAGATCCGTCACCGGCACAAGCATAAAGCCAGGCTGGTCGTTGTCCACCATATCCGCGGTGAAATCCGCGGCCAGGTTATAGGTCCTTTCAGAATCGGGCGCTTCTTCCGGCACGTCGTATTCTTCGCCGACCGCCACGCGTTCGTAGTGCCCGGTCACGGAGACGACCTGATGGTCCGCGCCGTAATGCATTTTGGTGATCACAAACAGATCGTAGGAAACGCCGTCCGCCGTTTCAAAGGAGGAAAACTTACGGTCAGCGGCCCCGTAAGTGCAAAGCGCGCCGAAATCAAAATCCGCGATGTTCATGCGCTCCACCTGGCCCTGGAGGTTTTCATACAGGAAGATCAGCACATAGGAAGGCTGCGCATCCGGGTACACCACCGTTGCCTGGGCCAGGAAGCAGTGGTTTGTTCCCGCGGCAACCTGGGAACCGAGATAGGCCACGGGCACATAATGCACGCCCACAAGGCCCTCCATGCCTTTCTCAAAAACGGCCCGCAGTTCCTCCGTGATTTCGGGGGAAACGGAAGGGGTCCAGCCGCCGGCCAAGGGTTCAGCGCAGCCGGCAGAAGCAAAGAGCAGCAAAGCGGCAAGCAGCAGAGCGAATACCTTTTTCACCGTGCATCCTTCCTTTCCTATGGTCTTAGCGGTCACACTGTTTTAGACGAAGAGACGGCCAATAAGTGCCACGGGCGGTGAAATACCTTACCGAACGGTCGTCTGCTTTTCGTAAGGATCGCTTTTTTCTTCCGTCCATATCTGGTTTTTGCCCGCCGCTTTGGCTTTGTACAGCAGTTCGTCCACATCGTGCATGGCTTTTGTCAGATCGGGATAATCCGCGCAGGCGATCAATCCTCCGCTGATACTGACGCTGGCGGAGGGGTTTTCCTTCCAGCCCATTCCGGCAATCTTCTACCGCGTTTCTTCCACCCGGCTGCGGGCTTCATCCAAGCTGTCCGCGGACAGGATGCTGACGAATTCTTCTCCGCCGTACCGCGCGGCAAGCTCCCCTTTTTCCGGGCGGGCCATGTCGTTCAATTCCTTTGAAATGGCCACCAGCACCTTATCGCCAAAGCTGTGGCCGTAGGTATCGTTGAGCGTCTTGAAATTATCCACGTCAAACATGGCGATATAGCGTCCCGTCCTGCTCAGCTTTTCGGTGCGCTCCCTGGGCGCGTCGCCATACATCACTTCCAGGCGGCGGAACAATTCCCGGCGGTTGTAGAGCCCGGAAAGGGCGTCCATGACGGACAGGCAGCGCAGCTTTTCCATCAGCTCCTGGTTGTTTTTGCGCTCCTGGGCATAGGCGCGCATGATCAGCATGAAGATCGAGTAAAGGGCCACGGACGACAGAAACAGCGTGCTCATCATGTTGGTCAGATGCTGTTTTTCCGTCATGGGCTGCACCAGCTCCGGAAAGAAGAACGAGCAGGCCACAGACAATTCCAGCACCACCAGCGAGACCAGATAAACCACGCCGCCTTTTTTTCCGTAGATCAGCATGGCGCAGAGCACCAGCCCGGTCAGATGAAACAGGATCATCCCGCTGTAGATCCCTCCGGAGGTAAAAAAGTGAATGGGAAACAACACGAAATTCATCCCATACACCAGCAGCACCCGGCAGGTATCCGCGTGCTTGGGATACCGCATGGTGATATACTGGATCACGATCAGATACAGCAGGATCAGCGCGGTGGACAGGATGGCGTAGACCGGCTGGCCCTGCAGCAGTCCCGCGGCCACCGAAAAAACGGAAGCAAAGACGGCCACATCGAGAATGATGTGATAGATGCGGTCCTCCAGCGTCTCCAGCGTATACCAGGAGCGGAACAGAATATGCCTGATTCTCTCCAAGGATAAAGCCTTCTTTCCGTTATCATGTGTGTCATCAGCAGTTGGTTTCCCGATCAAGCGCGGCATGGTCGGTATCGTGGATGCGCTTTTTCTGCGCGTACATGAACTTATCTGCTTTTTTCATTAGCTTCCCAAAGCTGTTCTCATCCACCTTGTCCGCATAGGCATAGCCCACGGAAACGCTGATTTTTTCCCGCTCCAGGGCCAGTGAGAACCGCTCGATCCTGCTCTTTACCTCTTCCTCGCTTAAGTCCCGGAGCACAGCCGCGAATTCGTCCCCGCCGATGCGGTAGCAGCGGCCTTTTCCCTCCAGCTCGAAGCATTCCCGGATACAGGCGCCCGCTGTGCGAAGCAGCTGGTCCCCCGCCAGGTGGCCGTTGGTGTCGTTCATGCGTTTGAGGTAATTCACGTCGAACAGCAGCACGGCGATGGCGCCGCCGGACTCGCCGATTTCCAGAAGATACTGCTCCAGGCTGTACCGGTTGGGCAGATCGGTCAGCGCGTCCGTCTCGGCAGCGGAGCGAAGGATGGCTTCCAGCTTATTGTGGCGCTTCAGCAGCGCGTTATAAGCGCTGACCACCTGCCGCATCTCCCGGATGAAGCTGGTCTGGTTCAGGGTTTTATCCGAGGTGATCTGCCCGGCGTAGCTGCGCAGCGGCAGGATCAGCCAGTGGAAAAACAGGAAGAAGGTGCAGAGCATGATGAAGATGATGGCAAAAATCACGATCCACAGCCAGACGCGCAGGGAGGCGATATATCTTTCGCATGCCGATGAAGCCTTGCCAAATTCCTCCTGGAGCGTGCGGTGGCAGTTCTCGATGTTATCCGTAACGGATGCTTTCAGCAAGGAATAATCCCTGTCCAGGATCAGGCTCCGGGCGTATTCCGTGCGTTCTTCCGCCGCCATGGAAAGCTCTTCCTCCGTCAGCGGAACGCTGGGGATCGCTTCCAGATCCGGAATGGGAGGCAGGGGATAGACCGAACGCAGCAGCGCGATCACATGGGCCTGGACTTCAAGCATCTGCTCCGATTTCGTGGCCGCGGCGTCAATGTAAGCCTGTATCTCGGGGCCGGTGTTCCGGGCCCTGAACCATTCGGCGATTTGGGGGCCGCGGCGGTCCTTGCCAAGCTCCTGGGCGTAGCGGACCAGGGGGCCGGTGTTGACGGCCCCGTCCTTTCCCACCGGCATCTGGGCAAAGGCGCTGGCCGTCTCGGAGAGGATGCTGGTGCCTGCCTGGAGGTTCGTGGCGTACTGCTGGTAGGTGTTGCAATTCTGCATCATTTCAGAAAGCTCGGTATTGGAATGGTTGGCCTCAAAAACAAGGGATATGATGACGACATGCAGGATCGCAATGATGAATGTAAGCGGCAGGACAAGCGAATTTGCCGTGAACCCGCCGATTTTTGATGTTTTTCCCTCTTTCATGCGGATGGATTCTCCTTTATCATCTGACAGTCAGTTCCCCCTCAGGCTGCTGCGCTCTATACAGATGATCCCTCGCATTTTCCTTCTTTCAGGAGGCTCTTGTTTCTGTACATATACTTATCCGCGCGCTCAAAGACCGGCGCGACGCACGGATCTTCGCTATACGCCGCCATGCCGCAGGCAATCACGATGCCGCCGGCGCGGGCAGCCGCGGCGTTGTAATCGTTCACCTTCTCAAGCAGCTCATGGATGTTGGCATAATCCCTGCCCTGGGCGATGACGGCAAACTCGTCGCCGCCGACGCGGAAGACCGGGCTGTGCTTGAAAATGCCGCAGATGGTGGCGCAGGCTTCGCGGAGGTATTGATCCCCCGCCTGATGGCCCGCCGTATCGTTGATCTTTTTCAGGTCGTTCACGTCGAAAATCACAATGGCGAACGGCGCCTGGCGGTGCTCCGCGATCTGGTGGTCCATCTGGGCCTCCGCCAGCAAATACGCGTGCCTGTTTTTGACCCCTGTCAGCGCGTCGATATTGGCCTGGGACTGGGCCTGGGCCAGGCGCTTTTCCAGCTCCTGCTCCTGCCGGACCTGGGCGTCGATGTTGTTGAGGCCCACGATCAGGCGGGGGCCCTCCTTTTCCTCCACGATGGCGGCCTTCATCTGCACGTGGATGGGCCTGCCCTCCATCATAAAGCGGTAGCCCAGGGTAAAGATGCCGCTGCGCCCGATCTCCGAAAGAACGTTTTCCTTGGTGAAGGACGTGAGGAAGCGGTTCGTATCCTCAGGATAGTTATAGATCTTGGCCACTTCCCGCACCTTGTCGAAGAAGTTTTCCCCCTCCTTGGCCTGGGCGAAGCCCTTCTCGTAATCCAGGGTGGCGCTGAACTCGCGGTAGCGGTTGGTTTCCGGATCAACCACATAGACGACGATAAAGTTGCCTGTGAGGGCGTGGAGGCGGGCGTAAATGATGCGCTCCTCCTGGATCTTTTCTTCCGCCCTGCGCTGGCGCATCAGCTCATCCACATCGGAGATGGCCAGGACGATGAAGCGCTGGTCGTCCTCCATGCGGGAAATCTTCATCTGCACATAGAAGGGCGTCCCCCTGTCAATTCTGCGGTAGGTCAGCTCATACACCTTGGTATGGTCCAGGGCTTCGGTGAGGAACGCGCGGTTCATGATCCGCAGGTATTCTTCCAGGTCGTCCGGGTGGATATAGCTTTTCGCTTCCTCCCAGCAGCGCTTAAAGAATTCGTCTCCCCTTCTGGCCTCGTTGAGCACGCCGCAGGCATCGTCGGTGTGGAAGGCGATGAATTCTTCGCTTTCCATGTTGACGTAGTACAGGTCTGTGCAGTCCCGGGCCAGCGCGTGGGCCACGTGGGTATAAATGATGGCCTTGCTGTTTGCCGTTTTGTAGGCTTTTTCCAGCTTGCGCCTGTATTCCTCTTCGTCGTTGGTGATGCCCAGAATGATCTTTTCCCCGTCGTTTTCCTGGATCAGCGTGGCCCGCAGGCTGACCGGCAGGGGCTTGCCGTCCATCAGCATCCGGTAATTATGGATCAGGGAACCGTCCTTATGGATCTCGGCCAGCATGTTTTCTTTGGTGAGCACCCGCAAATGCCGCTCCAGATCCTCCGGCGCGATGGCCTTGGGGGAATCGCGCAGCACGTCCCTGAAGAAATCCTCTCCCCGCGTGGCCAGGCCGAAATCCGCATACGTCTTGGCCGCGTTGTACTGCGTGTACTGGCCTGTCACGGGATCGATGGTATAGAGCACCAGATAGTCCGGGGACAGGGCAGCGATCCTGCCCAGGGAGGTTTTTTCCTGCCGCAGCTTTTTCTCTTCTTCCTGCTGCTTGATCTGGGCGTCGATCATGCTGATACCGATGATGATCTTATTCCCCCGGGACTGCATGCGGGTGATCTTCATGTTGACGTATTTGGGAACGCCTTCGTCTATCAGGCGGTACGTAAGGGAAAACACGCCCTGGCTGTCCAATGCCTGGATGATTCTTTCCTTCGAGCAGGACGCGCTGAAGGCTTCCTGATCCTCTTTATAGATCTGATGCGCGCTGTGGTCGCTGTCATCGAAGAAGTTTTCGCCGTGCCGCTCGACGGCCATTTCCAGGCCGCCTACGGGAGAGGAGTATTCGATGAACTGATCCGTGTCCAGATCCACCACATAGATGCTGTAGTAGTCGGCGGCCAGGGCCCTGGCGATGTCGATGTACGTGGTGCTTTCATCCGGCGGTGTGATGGAGAGCACGGCAATAGCGAAAGCGTCCTTTCCGTTCACCGGATTCTGCACGACCCTCCGCAGGAAGGAATGGACCACGGAGCCGTCTTCCATTTCTTCGTCGATGAACGCGCGGTTTTCATTGTTCCGGCACTGGTCGATGGCTTTCATGATATCGGAGCCGTGGCCGTCTGCCAGCATGGAAAATTCCATATCCGGATCCGACAAATCCACTTTGAACGCGCGCTTCATGAAATTCCGGAAAGATTGGTTGGTACGCACGTACCTGACTTTATCGCCCTGGCTGTTGACCTCCATGATGCCCATGGGGACGGTGTCAAAGGTGTTTTTGATCACGCTGTCGTCCATATTGGCCAGGAAGGACAGGTCGTACAGGTTGACCCTGCCCATGGTGTCATAATAGGCGGCCTGCCGCAGGTCCTCTATTCCGTCCCGGATCTCTTCCGTATATTTTTTCATGACCTGCTTCGGCGGCGAGGGCATCATAAAGTAGAATCCCTGCAGCTTGGCGCACCCGATTTCCTGCAGGAACCGGGCCTGCTCCTCCGTTTCCACGCCCTCGCAGACGGTATCCACCCCCAGGGAGGTGGCCATCTTCATCATCTCGGTCAGGATGATCTTTCCTTCGTCTCCTTCATCCAGCCGCCGCAAAAAGCCCATGTCAAATTTGATCAGGTCAAACTTGATGCTTTGGAGAACGTCCAGAGAGGAATACCCGCTGCCGAAGTCGTCCATCCATACCTGGAAGCCCTGGGCGCGGAAGCGCTCCACCTGTTCCTTCATGTAGTCGAAATCACTGCCCACGATGCTCTCCGTGATCTCGATATGGATGATCTTCCGGTCCACCCCGGCCGCATCCACCAGGGCGCAGATTTCCTTCACCAGGTCGCAGGCGTCAAAATCCGCGCGGGAAAAGTTGATGGATACGGGAATGATCCGGTTGCCGGAAGCTTCCATGGCCTTGATATCCCGCAGCACCTGGCGCACGATGCACAGATCCAGCTTGGGGATCAGCATGGCGTCCTCCAGGATCGGGATGAACGACGAGGGCATCAGCATCCCGCGCACAGGATCGTTCCAGCGGGAGAGCGCCTCCACGTCGCAGACCTTGCCGTTGGCCGAGCGGACGATGGGCTGGTAATACACCTGGATCCAGCCCTCTTCAATGGCCCTGTCCAGGTTGTCGATGATTTCCTGGCGGTTTTTTTCTTCCGCCAGCATTTCCATGTTAAAAAACGAATAGTAGGACGTTTTGTTTTTTCTCCATACATTGGCCGCCAGCCTTGCGCGGTCGCAGGCCACCCCGATCTCCACCGCCTCGATCCGGTCCGGATAGACCCCGATCCGGATGGGAAGGGTTTTCCCCTCGTTCGCCTCGGCGCATTCCGCGATCACCGTGTCAAGGCGCTCCTTCAGGCCCTCTTCCTGAGCGAAGGCGACAAAATGGTCCTGGGCGAACCGGGCGCAGTTTTCGTTGCTGAAATGCCTGGCCAGGATCCCCGCCACGGCGCGGATCAGGCGGTCCCCCTCAGCGAAGCCGTGCCACCGGTTAAACCGCTTCAGCCCTGTCAGATCAAAGAACAGGATCGCGGCATCCGTTTGCCGCTGCCGCATCCTGCTGCGGCCCGCTTCCGCCAGCTCATAGAAATACGCCATGTTGGGCAGGCCGGTCATGTAGTCGTAATACAAGCCGTGGTACTGGCTTTCTTCCTCCAGGAACCGGTTCAGCGTCTGGTTCAGCACGCTCTCGTATGTTTCCTGGCCCTCCACGCAGGCGCCCTCGTTGGCATACCAGGTCAGGCAAAGCCGCACCCCCGGCTTGGGATAGATGCTTTTGCCGTAGGAGTGCAGGACGATATAATCCGGATCCTTCAGCGTCCGGGTGCGGTACACGATATTATAGGGCTCGTCGAACGCGGCGAAGCGATAGGCGGCGTCGGCCACCCGGGTCTTATCGTCCGGATGGGTGGCGCGGTACATATCGCTGTCCATGAGGCGGTAGGCGTCCTCCAGCTTCGTAAAGCCGAATTCATCGCAAAAACCCTTCGAAAGCGCGATGGTCACCACCCGTTTGTCAAGGTACTGGTAAATGGCAAACGGGATGGGCATGCGCTCCAGGATCTCCTGCATCCAATCATCAAAACGAAATTTCTCTGTTTGGTTCATTCTCTGTGCCTCCTATACAGAAAAACGTGGCATCAGAAGGACTTTTTCCGCCTGATTGTTTTTGCGCCTTTTTACTGAAGGGTGCTTAAAACCGCTTTTGCGAAGGGCCTGCCGATTTTATTTTACACAGTCGCCGGTGGTATAAGGGCGTTTTTCCGGGGCCTTATCCTGCCAATAATCCGGCCATTCCGTTTTCCTCGCTTTATAACTGTGCGCATAAAATGCATTATACCATTATTATAGCAGAATTGCCGCTGTTTTTCCAGCCCCAAAATACCAAAAAATACCGAAAAGAAGCATTTCTGCCGTTACCATCCAAATATCTGGGGGGAACCGCTCTTTAGACAGCAAAGAGCGGTTCCCCCAGAAATACTTGAATCGTAACTTTCTGCTTCTTCCCGGTTTTTCAATGATACTGGCCGTTCAGTTCAATTCCAGGGTGAGTAGCTGTAAAGCAGCTCAACCAGTTTTCCGTTTTCGTCAAAGGTGACCTGGGTGTTGTAAGCCGCGAAATCCGTTCCGTCGATCAGACGGTCCAGCAATTCGTCGAATCCCAGCTCCACAGGCGCGTCCAGGTTTTCCGGATTGCTCCAGTCCAGGAATTTAACGTCCTTTTCCAGCGGCACTTCCACCGTGAAAACATCCGTCCAGAAGGGATAATCATTTTCCATCTTCGCCGCATAGGAGCCGTCCTCCAGCTTGTAGAACGAGTAGGCGTCATAGTTGCTGCCCTTCACCAGGAAGCCTGTTCCCGCTTCATCCGGCGTTATTTCGCTGATGACGGCGGACATTCCGTTTCCAAAGATGATCGCGTCATGCACCTGCAGGTTTTCGATCACCGCCGCGTCAAACCTGTCCTCCTCGCTGACTGTGATCATGACCGTAAACTTCGCGTCCTCGTCTTCCCCTATGGATCCCCAGCCCGAAATGCGGGCATTGTAGGTTTTTCCTCCCAGCAGGGCCTTCAATGTGTCGGATGCGTTCGGTTTTATGACCGTCATGGCGGATGCAGCCGCCGCCAGGCAGATCAGGGTCAGCGCCATCAGAACAGCCGTCAGTTTTTTCATGTTGTTTTCCTCCCTCCAAATAGAGTTTATCCTATTGTAGCATATCCGGCCCTGCTTTTCCAGCTTGAATTTTGGGGGCGACTCAAAGTGGGCAAGGGGGGGCCTTAAGTATCGAGGAATGCTGCAGAGGGTTACGCTGGGCGCGCGGAGCGCCCAGCGTTCCCCCCCTGTAACGCTGCTCAAAACTGAATGGTCAAGCCGGGCCCAGCCTGGAGCGCTTCATGCTCCACCCGCTGCCTGCGGGGCGCTTCCGCGCAAGGGAAACTGTGTAATTTCCTGGTTACAAAACGGTTGCATTCTAAAAATATGGATATTTTTGTCCCGATTATGGCGATTTAAGGTATTGTGCGGGTGATGTTTGGATGATATGATACCGATATATACATTCGCCCGGAGCAGACAGAGCGGGCAGGCAACGGAACCCAGGCAGTGAGAAAAAGCATGTATTCCCATAGAAAGGAAGCGGGGGATATGCAGAAGGCCGAAAAAAAGGTCAATTATAAAAAGCGGCGCTCCATGACGGAGTTTCTCTATATTCTGCCGTTTCTGATTTTAGTGGCGGTATTTTCCTATTTTCCGCTGTACGGATGGATCTACGCCTTCCACGATTACCGGCCGCCCTATCCCATCTCGGCGGACACGTTTGTTGGCCTCAAATGGTTCCAGCATATTTTTTCCAACCCCGTGCGCACCCGGGACGTGCTGCGGGTGCTGCGCAACACCTTCGCCATGAGCGGCATTTCCCTGTTCTTCTCCTGGTTCCCGATGGTGTTTGCGGTATTCCTCAATGAGATCAAGTGCAAGCCCTACAAGAAATTCGTCCAGACGGTGACCACCCTGCCCAACTTCATTTCCTGGGTGCTGGTGTTTTCCATCGCGTTCAACGTGTTCGGCTCCGCCGGGGCCATCAACAGCGTGCTGATGGATCTGGGGCTGATCACCAAGCCCATCTCCTTCCTCAAGTCCTCCGAGCATATCTGGTTCAAGATGTGGCTGTGGCTCACGTGGAAGAACGCCGGGTGGGCCGCCATCATGTACCTGGCCGCCATCACCGGCATCGACGAGCAGATGATCGAGGCCGCGAAGGTGGACGGCGCCACGCGGATGCAGATCATCTGGCACATCACCATTCCCAGCATTCTGCCCACCTATTTCGTCATCGTGATGCTGAACATCGCCAGCTTCCTTTCCAACGGCATGGAGCAGTATTACGTGTTTCAGAACGCCTTCAACCAGGAATACATTGAAGTGCTGGATCTGTACGTGTACAACATCGCCACCACCGGCACGGGCAACTATCCGCTGTCCACTGCCATCAGCATGCTCAAGAGCGTGGTCAGCGTGATCCTGCTCGCGGGGGCCAACGGGTTCTCCCGGCTGGTGAGGGGCGAAGGCTTCATTTAAGGGGGGTGAACGCAAATGGTTCAGCATGCTGCCAGGCACGGAAAGGTCCATATGCGCCGCAGCCCCGGCGATATCGTGATCAGCGTGATCACCTATATCGTCTACGCGGTCTTTGCCTTTGTGTGCGTGTACCCCTTTTACTATATCTTCATCAACTCCATCAGCGCCAACAACCTGAGCGAGCGGGGCAAGGTCATCCTCTACCCCATGGAGATCCACTTCAAGAATTACCAGACCGTGGCCAACATCCCCGGCCTGCTGGACGCCGCCAGGATGTCGGTGCTCAGGACCGTGGTGGGCACGGCGCTGACGGTGCTGGTGGCGGCGTTCCTGGGGTATATGTTCACCCGGGAAACCCTGTGGAAGCGCAAATTCTGGTACCGGTTCGTGGCGGTGACGATGTATTTCAACGCTGGCATCATCCCCTGGTATCTCACCATGAAGTACATCGGCCTCACCAATAACTTCTGGGGCTATATTTTCCCCACCATCGTGCAGCCCTTCTACATCATCCTGTGCAAGACCTACTGCGAATCCGTGCCGAAGGAGCTGCAGGACGCGGGGGAAATCGACGGCGCCGGCACGCTGCGCATTTTCTTTTCCATCATGCTGCCGGTCATCAAGCCCATCCTGGCCACCATCGCCATTTTCGCCGCCGTGGCCCAGTGGAACTCCTTCCAGGATACGCTGCTATTGATGAAGGATCCCAAACTGTACACCTTGCAGTTCGTTCTCTACCAGTACATCAACCAGGCCAGCAGCCTCAAAGCCCTGATCAGCAACACCACCTCCTCCGCGCAGCTGGCCGCCAGCCTGGCCCACGCCGCCACGGCAACCTCCGTGCGCATGACAGTGACCATCGTGGTGGTGCTGCCGGTGATGCTGGTGTACCCCTTCTTCCAGCGCTTCTTCACCAAAGGCATCATGATCGGCGCCGTGAAGGGATGATTCTCCCCCGTTTACTTTGTTCCTATGGGCGCAAGGCCCAAAATATAGAAGGAGGGATACTATGAAACGGTTATTGTCTGTACTGCTGATCTGTGCCATGATCCTGTCTGTTGGCGTGTTCAGCGCGGCGGCTGAGGACGAGCTCCTCACCATCGACATCTACGATGCCGCGGCCAACTATCACGGCATTCAGACCGGCTGGTTCGCCAAAGTGGTGAAGGATCGCTTCAACCTGGAGCTGAACATCATCGCGCCCCAGGTGGCGGGCAACCAGGTCTACTCCACCCGCGCCGAAGAAGGCAATCTGGGCGACATCGTGGTGGTCGACAAGAAGGACTTCTCCGACCTGGTGAAGGCGAACCTGGTGCGCGACATCAGCGATAAGCTGCCGGAATGCGAAAACATCATGCAGTTCAAGGCCCAGATCGACGTGTACAACAAGGGCCTGACGGGCGAGGACGGGAAATACTACGGCATTCCTTCCGAAATGACCGATACCTCCCCCTCCACCCTGACCGACGACGTGATCTATTCTTCCCCCATGCTGCGCTGGGACCTGTACACCGAAATCGGCCGGCCGAAGATCGAAAACCTGGACGGCCTGCTGGACGCCCTGAAGCAGATCCAGGACGCGCATCCCCAGAACGAAGCGGGCGACCCCGCCTACGCGCTCTCCCTCTGGGCGGACTGGGACGGCAATGACAATATGATCGGCATCGCCAACGTGGTGCAGCTGACCACCTGGTACGGCGAAAAGATCAAGCAGAGCGCCATCCTCAAGCCCGACAACACCTTCATTGAAATCTACAGCCGCGACGCCGCTTACTACAAGATCACCAAGTTCCTCAACAAGGCGTACCAGATGGGCCTTGTGGATCCCGAATCCGGCGAGCAGGACTGGAACAGCATCATGAACAAGCTGCAGACCGGCCGGGCTTACCTGATGTGGTACAGCTGGGAAGTCGGCTTCTGGAACAGCGTGGATCGCCTCAACAACGGCACCGCCTTTATCTTCATCCCCGTGGCCGATCAGCTCTATTACGCGGACGCTGACCGCTACTATGGCTCTGACCGCATGTTCGGCATCGGCTCCAAGGTGGAAGGCGAAAAGTACGACCGGATCATGGCGTTCCTCGACTGGTATGCCAGCCCCGAAGGAGTCACCTTCCAGCACGCCGGCATCGAGGGCCTGAACTATACCGTGGGCGAGGACGGCAAGTTCATCCCCTACAAGGACAACGCCCTCATGGATAACCTGCCCGTGCCCGAAGAATACGGCGGCGGCGGCTACAACGACGGCAACAACGCCATCAACCAGTGGATCGCTTCCTCCATCTGCGTCAACCCCCTCACCGGCGAGCGCTATGCCCAGAAGTTCTGGCAGTCCTATAAGGACATGACCATGACCCAGATGAAGAAGGAATGGCAGGAATACTTCCAGGCGGAAGACGCCGTGGACTACATGAACAAGAACGGCCAGCTGCTGGCCAGCCCCAGCGTGGATTTCACCCCGCCTTCTGACGACAACGACATCTCCGCCATCCGCCTGGATGTGAACAAGCAGCTGTGCACCTACACCTGGCAGCTGATCTTCGCGGAAACGGACGATCAGTTTGAAGCCATGTGGGACAAGATGGTGGAACAGATGGACGGCTTCGGCTATAAGGATCTGTACGCCTATGACGTGTCCGTGTACCAGGCTGAAGTGGACGCCAAGGTGGCTGCCGCGCAGTAAAAAAGTATAATACGCAAAAGGGGCTGCCGCTGACGCGGCAGCCCTTCTGGCTGTCAAAATAGGGTTTTTGGCCTCCTTTGGAGGTCGAAAACCCATTTTTGCAGGAAATGGATGGATCGAATGAAAAGGGGCTGTGAAAAAAAAGCACTTCAAACCCCAACGAAAAAAACAGAAATCTCTCAAGGGAAAGTACTTGGGAGATTTCCGTTATTTTGGTATAATTAGGTTGATGACAAACTATACCGAAAGGAATTATAGCA
>JAFZOG010000074.1 GCA_017550745.1 Clostridia bacterium
CACGTGCGCGTAGTGCCGGGTGTCGGTCTCATATTCCACGTGCGCGGGGTTGATGGTGATGCCGCGGGCTTTTTCTTCGGGAGCCTTGTCGATTTCGTCGTACTTCATGGCCTGGGCATGCCCGCCCGCGGCCAGCACCATGGTGATCGCGGCGGTCAGGATGGTCTTGCCGTGGTCAACGTGGCCGATGGTTCCGATGTTTACGTGCGGCGTGTTGCGCTCAAATTTTTCCTTTGCCATGGGGATTTCCCTCCATTTTCTGATTGTCGGTTATCGGACGCCGACGACCTTTTCAGCGATGCTCCTGGGCACTTCCTCATAGTGGTCGAACTGCATGGTATACATGCCGCGGCCCTGGGTGCGGGAGCGCAGGTCGGTGGCGTAGCCGAACATTTCGCTCAGAGGAACGAAGCAGTGCACGCTCTGTTCGCCCAAACGGGATTCGATGTTGTCGATGCGGCCGCGGCGGGAGTTGATATCGCCCACCACGTCGCCCAGGTACTGGTCGGGCACGATGGCTTCCACCTTCATCATGGGCTCCAGCAGCTTTTCGTCCGCTTTTTCCAGCGCGTTCTTGAAGGCCATGGAACCGGCGATCTTGAACGCCATTTCGGAGGAGTCCACCTCGTGGTAGCTTCCGTCGATGACGGCGACCTTGAAGTCCACGACCTCGAAGCCGCCCAGCGATCCGGAGCCTGCGGCTTCCCGGATGCCCGCGTCGATGGGGGCGATGAATTCCTTGGGGATCACGCCGCCCACGATCTTGTTTTCGAACAGGTAACCCGCGCCCGGCGCCTGCGGCTCCATTTCGATGACGCAGTGGCCGTACTGGCCGTGGCCGCCCGTCTGCCGGACGAAGCGCCCTTCGGCGGTGACCTTCTTGGTGATGGTTTCCCTGTAAGCCACCTGGGGCTTGCCCACGACGGCTTCCACCTTGAACTCGCGGAGCATGCGGTCCACGATGATTTCCAGGTGCAATTCTCCCATCCCGGCGATGATGGTCTGGCCGGTTTCCTGATCGGTATACGTTTTGAAGGTGGGGTCTTCTTCCGCCAAACGCTGCAGCGCGATGGCCATCTTTTCCTGGCCTGCCTTGGTCTTGGGCTCGATGGCGACCTGGATGACGGGATCCGGGAATTCCATGGATTCCAGCACGATGGGATGGCTCTCGTCGCACAGGGTGTCGCCGGTGGTGGTGTCCTTGAGGCCCACAGCCGCGGCGATCTCGCCGGAATAAACCGTTTCCACATCCTCGCGGTGGTTCGCGTGCATCATCACGATGCGGCTGAAGCGCTCCCGCTTCTTCTTGGTGGAGTTATAGACGTAGCTGCCCGCGTTGATGGTGCCGGAGTAAATCCGGAAGAAAGCCAGCTTGCCCACGAAGGGGTCGGCGGCAATCTTGAAGGCCAGGGCGGAGAAGGGCTCCTTGTCGTCCGCGTGGCGGATGACTTCCTTTTCGCCGTCCTTCACGAAGCCGTGCACCGGAGGCACGTCCAGGGGGGAGGGCAGGTACGCCAGTACGGCGTCCAGCAGGGGCTGCACGCCCTTATTGCGGTATGAAGTGCCGCACAGCACCGGGGTCAGGGAGCAGGAGAGGGTGCCGATGCGCAGGGCGCCGGTGATTTCTTCCTCGGTCAGCTCTTCGCCGCCCAGGAATTTTTCCATCAGTTCGTCGCTCTGCTCGGCAGCCGCTTCCACCATTTCCTCACGGAGGGCCTTGGCTTCGTCCAGAAGCCCGGCGGGGATTTCCTCTTCGCGGATATCCTTGCCTTCGTCGTCGTAATAGACCTCCGCCTTCATCTTCACCAGGTCAATGATGCCGCTGAACGTGGCTTCCTTGCCGATGGGGAGCTGGATCGGCACCGCTTTGGTGCCCAGGCGGGTGCGCATCATATCCACCACCCGGTGGAAATCAGCGCCGGTGATGTCCATTTTGTTGACGTAAGCGATGCGGGGAACATGGTATTTATTGGCCTGACGCCAGACGGTTTCGCTCTGGGGCTCCACGCCGCCTTTGGCGCAGAAGACGGCGACAGCGCCGTCCAGTACGCGCAGGGAACGCTCAACTTCTACCGTAAAGTCCACGTGGCCGGGGGTGTCGATCAAGTTGATGCGATAACCTTTCCACTGGCAGGTGGTGGCGGCGGAGGTGATGGTGATACCGCGCTCCTGCTCCTCCTCCATCCAGTCCATGGTGGCCGCGCCCTCATGTACTTCCCCCAAGCGGTGCGTCCTGCCGGTATAGAACAGGATGCGTTCGCTGGTGGTGGTTTTGCCCGCGTCGATATGGGCCATGATGCCAATATTGCGGACCTTTTCTAACGGGTGACTCCTTGGCATGTTATTTGCGTTCTCCTATTTTATACAACTTCTTTTCGCTCAGCTGCCGACAGCTTACCAGCGATAATGGGCGAAAGCCTTGTTGGCTTCGGCCATGCGGTGCATTTCTTCCTTGCGCTTGACAGCGTTGCCGCCGTTGTTGGCAGCTTCCATCAGCTCGTTGGCCAGGCGTTCCGCCATGGTCTTTTCGCCGCGCTTGCGGGAGAAATCCACGATCCAGCGCAGGGCCAGGGTCTGACGGCGCTCGGGCCGGATCTCCACAGGCACCTGATAGGTGGCGCCGCCGACGCGGCGGGCCTTTACTTCCAGCTGAGGCATCACGTTGTTCAGCGCCTGCTGGAACACTTCGTTGGCCTCTTTGCCGGTCTTATCCTTGATCGTCTCGAACGCCTGGTAGCAGACCTGCTGGGCCACGCCGCGCTTGCCGTCGAGCATGATCTGGTTGATGAGCTTGGTGACTACGACCGTTCCGTATACGGGATCGGGGAGCACTTCGCGCTTGGGAATAAATCCACGACGGGGCATGTAGTTCCCTCCTCAAATTTTCACCGTTTCCCATCGGGCCGACCACAGCATGTCAGCATCATGCCGTTCCGTGTCTTTCGGTGCGCGGCTTTGGTTCAGGCGGCCTGCGGACGGATGTTCCTACCGTCTCGCGGTTCCGGCCCTATCCTCAGCCCAGGCAGCGGCCCACGGTCAGGGGAGCGGTCTTATTTCTTGGGACGCTTAGCGCCGTAGAGCGAGCGGCCCTGCATACGCTTCGCAACGCCGGCGGTATCCAGCGCGCCGCGAATGATGTGGTAACGAACGCCGGGCAGGTCGCGCACACGGCCGCCGCGGATGAGCACGACGGAGTGCTCCTGCAGATTGTGACCGATTCCGGGAATGTAGCAGGTACCTTCGATGGAATTGGTCAGGCGGATCCTCGCGATCTTGCGCAGAGCCGAATTGGGCTTCTTGGGCGTGGTGGTTTTCACGCTCAGGCATACGCCGCGCTTTTGCGGGCACCCTTGCAGGATGGGCGCGGTTGACTTGTTGACAACCTTTTCTCTTCCCTTGCGGATCAACTGATTGATCGTTGGCATGGAAGCACCTCCTATATATTTCGGAGCCGGGTTTACGGTCTCCTCCTATAACACCCCCGCAACCCTCGGAGGTATATAGTCAATGTTGCCAATCAAATGGACACGCCCATTTGATTGGGTTTGCAGGTTTTCCTGTGACGCTGCGCGTCACGGCCGGAAAATCTGAGAGGAATGAAAATTTCCTCCCGCATCGGAGATGCTCCGGAAATTTTCTCCTCGGACCGGCGGAGCCGGTTCTGCGGATTTCAGTCGAAGGCTTAGCCAGCCTTCGGCGCATCTGGCAAGTTTGATTGGCAGGATGACTTAATCCGCTGCCTGGGTGTTCTTGAGTACCGCCGCCGCGGCGGACGGCACGTCTACCCGGCAGAGGGAGGAAAGCTCCTCCATGGTGGAGATCAGCCGGAGCGGCACGCCCTTTTCCCTGGCTGCCCGCTCCACCTGCTGCCGCAGGCGGGCATCCGCGTCCATGGCCAGAAACACCGTGTCCGCCCTGTCCTCCCTGACCGCGCGCAGCGCCTGCCGCACGCCCACCACACGCATCGCGCGTTTTTTCAGCCGTTCGGGCATGCTGTTTTCATCCTCCGAAGCCGACAAAAGAACACCGTTGTCCGCATAATACAGACAACTATAGCATAATATCATATATTACAAGGAATTGTCAACGGAAAATTTAGAAAAAAGTGAGATATTTCCTTACTTTTTTGTTACTTGTCCGGGACTGGGACCAATATGGAAAAAAGGATGCCAACGGGGACAAAAAAGCGGGTTGCTGATACCGGCGAAATCTGAAAGATTCTGTCTGCAGAGGATGGGATCGCGGTCCTGCGCGACAACTGGGCCAAGGGCTTCTGCATGCATGGAACACCTTCGGTATCTCTCTTTGTCAGCTTTCCAGCATGCCCATCGCTTTCTCCAGCGCGTCCGTTTCCGTGGCGCTGCCCTGGGCCATGTCCGGCTTGCCGCCGCCCCGGGCGCCGGCGGAACAGAGCAGCTGCGCCATATCGGGGGACGCGGAAGCGCCGCGGGCAAAGACCAGCAGCCGGCCCTCCTCCTTGGGGCAGGAGAGCAGGACGACGGCTTCCGGATCCTTCGTCAGCTCCGACGCGGCGCGCATCAGGGTGGCGTGATCGGCGAAGGGCAGGTGGGCCGCGTAGATATTCCCCCGCTTTTTTTCCCGGAGGATTTCCAGCGCGGCCTGGGCCAGGCGCTCCTGCAAATCTTTCCGCTGGCTGCTCGATACGTCCCGCTCCCGCTTCAGGGCGTCCGGCGCGGCGTCAAAATCCGCGGAAAGCGCCGCCGCCAGGCTCCCCGCGCAGCCATACGCCTGGCGGAACAGGCCCACCGCCCGCATCCCCGCCACGAAGCACAGGCGCATCTTGCCCCGGGCGGGGGTGCAGGAAATGATCTTGACCGGGCCGATCTGGCCGGTGGTGCGTGGGTGCGTGCCGCCGCAGGGCACCATTTCATAGTCTCCCATGGCGACCACGCGCACATGCTCCGCCACCGTGGGCCGCTTGCGCAGGGGCAGGGCCTCCAGCTCCTGCGGGGCAGGGAACCAGCAGCGGATGGGGCCGTCCTGCTGGATCCTTTGGTTCACCAGCGTTTCCAGCGCTTCCGTTTCCTCCGGCGCCAGGCGGGTGCGCCCCATTGGCAGGGTCATGTCGATGGTGCTGTTTTCTTTGCCTAAATGCAGGCCGATGGTCACGCCGCCGAACATCTGCCAGGAAGCGCCTGCCAGCATGTGATCCGCCGCGTGCTGCTGCATATGGTCGAACCGCCTGTCCCAGTCGATCCGCCCGTGGACCTTGTCTCCTGCGTGCAGCGGCCCGTCCACTTTATGCCAGACGGTGCCGCCCTCCACCTCCACATCCGTCACGTGGAGCGTCCGCTCACCCACAGCCAGGGTGCCCGTATCGAAGGGCTGTCCGCCGGAGGTGGGATAAAACGCCGAGCGGTTCAGCGCCGCCCAGCCGCCGGGCCGGATTTCCGCCGCCTCCGCGTCAAATTCCGTCAGGTAAGCGTCCTCATAATACAGCCGATCCGTCGCCATGGAAAACTTCCTTTCAAAAAAAGTACAGCGTTTTCTTTCCGCTGTACTTTGAATAGCGTCTTATTCCAGCCCCAGATAGATCAGATCCCGCAGGGTGGGATGGATAACGTCGTAAGCATAGCCGAAGGAGCGCACGTGCATGGCGAAGAACGCGGACAGGCGGTTCACCGGGTCGATCATGGCCCAGGAGCAGGCCGCGCCGTCCCAGCCGAATTCGCCCATCTGGCCCCGTCCGCCCAAAGGCAGCGCCGTCACGCGGGTGCGCACGCCCAGGCCGTAGGAATAGCCCTTGCGGTTCCAGCCGTCAAAGCTTAAGCGGGCCTGGGGGCCGAGCTGATTGGCGCTCCACAGCTGGATCATCTCCGGAGACAGGAGGCGCTTCCCGTCCGCGGATACGCCGCCGCAGGCGATGGCGTCCAGAAAGACGATCAGGTCGTGTACGTCGCCGATGAGCCCCGCGCCGCCGCTTTCATAGTTGGGGGTAAAGCGGAAACAGTTGTCCTCCGGATCCATGGGGGAGAAGGTCCCGTCCTCACGGTGCATCACCTGTACCGCCTGGCGGCCTTTCAGCTCCGGCGTCAGGGTGAAAGAGAGGGTGCCAAGGCCCAGGGGCGCAAAAATGTTTTCCTCCAGGTATTCGGAGAATTTTTTGCCGGACACGGCCTCGATCACCGCGGCCAGCACGTCGTGGCTGAGGCTGTAGAGGAAGTCTTCGCCGGGGTCGAATTCCAGCGGTTCCTTGGCCAGCGCGTCCACGATCTGGCGGGTGGAGGCCATGCGGCCGGTTTCTTTCAGGCACTGAAGGATGGCGGGCGCTTCCAGGTTGTAGTTGAGCCCGCTCTGCATGCTCATGAGGTGCCGGATGGTCATGGCCCGCTTCGCCGGGCGCGTTTTGGCCCCGTCCTTCACCGCCATCTGGGCATAGGCGGGCAGGTAATCGCTCACCGGGTCGTCCAGGTTGATTTTGCCCTGCCCGATCAGCTGCATCGCCGCGCAGGTGGTGAACAGCTTGGTGCAGGAAAACAGCCAGTAGGTGTCGTCAGGCCGCACGGGCTGGGTTTTCGCCGCGTCGCGCGATCCCGCGCTGTGGCGGTAAAGCTGCCTGTGATCCTGATAAACCGCCATGTCGCACCCCGGCACGCCCAGGGAAGGAAGGCTGTCCACATACGCCGTCAGTTTCGTAAAATCCATTTTTCCCACGCTCCTTTTCCGCAGTCGTCCCCATGATACCGCTGCCCGCGGTTTCTGTCAAATCAAACGCCGTCCCTTGCCATGCGGATATTGTACATCAGGATGGAGCCGATCACGATCACCGAGCCCACGATCGACAGCCCGGAAATCGTCTCTCCGTAAAAAATGGCCACCCAGGTGGGATTCATGATGGGCTCCAGGCCGGTGATCAGGCTGGCCGAAACCGGCGGGGTGCGCTTGATGCCTTCCGATAAGAGGATATACGCGCAACCCACCTGGATCACCCCCAGCGCCAGCACCGCCGCTGCCGTGGGAAGCGAAAAATCCGTTTCGGCGGCGCACAGGGGAGAGAAGGCGACGCCCGCGGCCAGCTGGCCCAGGAAGCAGGAGGAAAGCGCGTCCGCGTCCTTCCCCGAATTCATCATGAATACCCCCGCATAGCAGACGCCGGAGATGAGCGCAGCCAGGTTGCCCAGCCAGTTGCCCGCGCGGATGCCGTCCACAAAGAACAGGCAGACGCCAAGCAGCACCGCAAAGCAGGTCGCCACGTCGATCCTTTTCGGCTTCACCCCGTACAGCAGCGCCATCAGGAGGATCACGAACACCGGCGCGGTGAATTGCAGCACGATGGCGTTGGCGGCGGTGGTGTGCTTATTCGCGATGGCAAAGAGCGTCGTGACACCGACCAGGGAAAGCGCGCCGATGATGACCTGGCGGCTGATGATGATTTTATGGCGCCGGATCAAAAGGTACACGCCGATGACCGCGGCCCCGATCAGGTTCCTTGCGCCGTTGATGGCGAGGGGGCGCCAGGGGATCAGCTTCATGAACAGGCCGCCGGTGCTGAACGCCACGGACGCCAGGAACACGCACAGCACGGAGCCCCACCGCGCCTGATTACTGTTTTCAGCCAAATGATCGATCCTTTCCACGGCTTTCTTGGAAGGAGGCCTGGGGGGAACCGTTCTTCGCCTTTCAAAGAACGGCTCCCCCCAGAAAACCCCTGTGCGGTTATTTCACGATCTGTATTCTGCCGGGCGGCCACAGCACGGCTTTCACATGCCCCTGGAGCATGCCGACGGGGATGGGCCCCACGTCGGCGGCACGGCTGTCGTGGGAGGCGCGGCGGTTATCGCCGATCACGAAGCATTCCCTGCCGCCCAGCTGCCGCCGCCCGTAATCCCGGGGGATGCTGGCCATGTCCGGCGGATCGGGAAGGGGCAGATCATTCACATACAATTGCCCTTCCCGGATCTCCACTGCGTCTCCCGGCAGCGCGGCCAGGCGCTTGACGAACAGCGTGTGCCAGCATAAGGTAAACGCCGCGTTGATTTCCAGCGTTTTGGCCGTGCGCCGGGGAAAGCGGCAGATGACCGTTTCTCCCCTGCGGTATTTTCCCGGCCTTGTCACCAGCAGGATGTCGCCGTTTTTCAGCGTCCGCTCCATGCTGCTGCCCTTCACGCGGACAAACTGGCAAAGAAAGCGGGAGATCAAAACCGCCAGCAGCACCGCGGCTGCCAGGGAGGAAAGGACATTCCAGATTTCCTGCGGCATGCGGTTATTCCACGGCCCGCCAGTTCGTAAACGGCAGCACCACCTGGGTCACCTTGCCCACGATGTCGTTTCTCGAGATGGGCCCCACGTCGCTGGCCCGGCTGTCGTGAGACCAGAGCCTGTTGTCGCCCATGACAAAGTATTCGTCTTCCCCCAGCCGGGTCAGTTCGAAATCCTGCGGCACGCTGCCCATCTTTTCAGGATCCGCCACCAATTCGCCGTTCACGTAGAGATGGCCGTTGGAGATTTGCAGGTAGTCCCCCGGAACGGCTACCACGCGCTTAACGAAAACGGTGGAAATATCCAGCCGGAACATGGCGCTTAAATTGAAGGGGCCGATGCCCTTTTCGTTCACCCGGCCCGGATAGTGGCAGATCACCACGTCGTTGCGTTGGGGATTCTGGGTCCAGTAAGGCGTTTTCATCGCCAGCACGATTTCGCCGTCCTGCAGGGTGTTTACCATGCTCGTCCCGTCCACGCGGATGGGCTCCAGGATGAACATGCGCACCAGCATGGCGATGACCACCGCTTCCACAAGCACCGCCACCCAGCCCCAGATTTTCTGGCCGAGGGTCTTATTCTTTTCTTTTTTTTTGGCGACAGCCGCCCGCTTTTTCCGCCACGCCCAGAACCGGGCAAACACGTTCTGCTGTTTTTCTTCGGGTCTCTTATCCGTCTGCATCGTAAAAAACGCTTCCTTTTCTGATTATTCGGCGGCCCGGAAATTCTTCAGGGGGAACACCACGTTGGTCACCCTGCCCATGATTTCCGAGCGGGAGATGGGCCCTACGTCGCTGGCCCGGCTGTCGTGGGAGGAGAAGCGGTTGTCGCCGACCACAAAATACTCATCATCGCCCAGCGTGCGCTTTGCGTAATCCCTGGGCGTACTGCCCATCTTTTCAGGGTCGGGCACCAATTCGCCGTTCACGTACAGATGGCCGTCGGAGATCTCCACCGTATCCCCCGGCAGCGCCACCAGCCGCTTGACAAAAATCGTGTACTGATTCAGCGTCAGGGTGCCGCTGATATGGATGGGATTCCTTCCGTTTTCATTCACCCTTCCCGGATAGTGGCAGATGACGATATCATTCCGCTGCGGCTGGCCGACGAGATAGGACAGCTTGGAGCACCATACGATCTCGCCGTTCTGCAGGGTGTTGGTCATGCTGGTGCCGTCCACCCGCACGAACTCGCCCACGCACATATGCACCGCCAGCGCAATGAGCAGCGCGTACAGCGGCAGCACGGCCCAGCTCCAGATTTTCTGGCCCAGGGTCATGTTCTTTTCTTTTTCTTTGGCAATCGCTTTGCGTTTTCTGCGATAAGCCTGATAGCGGGTAAAAGCATTGTCCTTGGGCGTTTGCGGCTGCTTTTCAGTCTGCATGGTCTGTTTGCTCCTCTCGCGCGGCGTCAGGGGGCACGGCGGCCTGGATCACCTTTTTGCGGCGCTTCAAAAATACCGCCCGATCCAGCATCACAATACGCCCGCATCCCTGACACCTGATTTTGATGTCGGCTCCCGTGCGGATAACCGTCCAAATATCCGTGCCGCAGGGGTGCGGCTTCCGGGTCTGAATCACATCGCCCAGATTGATCCCGTTCTCCATGCGGCCATCTCCCTTCAGGTCATAACGTCCCTTATTATATACTCTTTTCCGTGTTTTTTCAATGACAATTGTATACATAATCGATTTTTCATTGTATTCATAATCTTTTTTTCATGCGTGCTCTGGAATCGCCGTCGGCACGGGCGATCTTCACGGCAGGAGGGACATATGCGTCGCGCTGCCGGATCCGAGGCTTGATGTGCGCAGCGCGGGACAGATCAATCGAGAAGCCTGCCGAAAAAATTTTGCCTGCCGAAAAAATTTTGCTTAACCCCTTTACAAGATGACCTTTTTGTGCTATCATACCATATGTTTGAGGGGCATTAGCGCAGCTGGTAGCGCACAACACTGGCAGTGTTGGGGTCAGGAGTTCGAGTCTCCTATGCTCCACCAGGCGGAAATCCTTATTTTCAAGGGTTTCCGCTCTTTTATTTTCCGTTAGTACCATCGTTAGTACCATTATTGAAATTCGGACTGTCACCGCATCGGCGGCCGAAACCGGCTCGATGACTGTATTTTTATAATCCTCTATTCAATATTGGCAAATTAGCTGCTCCAGTTTGTCAGCGGCCTCCTGCTTCATATCTTCGTTGCTGTGGCCGTACACGTCCAAGGTGAAAACAACTGTGGCATGGCCCAAGGCTTCAGAGAGCGTTTTAGGATCGACGTGGCTTTGCAGGGACAGCGTGGCGTAGGTGTGCCCTTATGGTATAATAGGAAAAAACGGAGAAGCCCTTATTTTACAAGGGGTTGCGCCGTTTGCCGCTGCGAAATCAGTCCCTTTCCAGCCCTGAAATGGCAGCGAAAAATCTGTCCCGGAAAGGAGGTTTGTTACGCTAACACAAAAAAACAGGCAAAAATGGGGACAAAACGGAGCCAAAAATAGTGGCATAGGTGCTTGGATACAATCCTCCAAGCGCCTTTTTTCATGGGTCGATGTACAAAACGATTCGGTTGATGGTATAAAAATACTATCGCATGATGGCGAGGATACGAAAGGCTGGAAGTGAGGAGGTGAATCATGGGTGCCCAAAACCATCAGTAAAGCACATTGCGCCAATGATAGGCAGATGGAAGCGGCGATACCTGGCGGCGATGGGCAGCGAACACCCCGATTCACGGGAAACCACAACTGAATAATCCCGCTATGCATGGCGCGGCACATTGAAGGCGATCAGAAAAACTCATCATTCTTCTGGTCGCTTTTTTATTTCCGATAAGGAGGAATGAAGAATGTATGAACGATCTGATTGAGTTCCAGTATCAGTACGACAAGAACAACCGGCCCCTGATCTCCGGCCTCATGCTGCATCAGGCGCTGGGGATCAAAACGCCATACCGGAAGTGGTTTCCCCGCGTCTGCGAGGGTCGGTATGCGGCTGGAGTGGATTATGTGACATCGGACATATTTGTCCGACGCGCGGACAGCACCGTGATGCCCAATCCCCTGCATGACCATTGGATCACGCTGGACATGGCGAAGGAAATCTGCATGATGCAGGATTCCGAAGCGGGCAGGCAATTCCGCAGGCGCTTCATTGCCAAGGAAGAAGCGATACGCCGGGCAGCGGCGGAGGATTCCAAAAACCTGCGCTCTACTTATCTGCTGCTGGAAGCCAGCGAGGAAGAGAGGAAACGCCTGGAAGCGGAGTATCAACGGCAGGCTGCTGTCATTGCGAAACAAAATGAGGCAATCAGCCTGAAAACAGCGGCGATTCTGGCGCAGAACGCCAAGATTACCAACCTGGATGCCCGGATCAGCAAGCAGGGAAGCCGGATCATGCAGATGCAGCCGAAAGCGGATTATTACGACGAGGTGCTGTCCGCTCCGGATACATACAACACCACGACTGTAGCCAAAGACTACGGACTGACCGCCAAGCTGCTGAATGACTTTCTCCATGCCAAAGGAATACAGTTCAAGAATCAGGACGGATGGCACCTGTACCGAAAATACGACGGGAAGGGGTATACAAAATCGGAGACCGTCGTTTGGGATCATGGCCCCTATCAATCTGTCCATATCGTCATGCGCTGGACGCAGAAGGGCCGGGAAATGATTGACCGTCTTGTTCGAGAAGCAGGCTGGAAACCTGGGGACAAAAAACTCCCCATTTCGGGTATTGGGAGAGGGAGGAAATGAGCCTATGGAGGATCGTTGCGTGATATGCGGGGAAATCATTCCCGAAGGTCGGCAGGTCTGTCCCCTGTGCGAGAAAAAGTATGGTGAGAAAGACTTTGCGGAAGGTGTACGTCTTGGCGTCCGGCTGATGCTGACGACCCTGCCAATAGATACATCGAAGGGAGAAACGACGGTGAAGAAAAACGATCAGATTCGTGCGCTTGTAAACGCCTTTACCGATTTTTAGGGGGTGGAATCATGGATGATCTGGAAAAAGCCTTTTTGAACAGCCTCGGAGACGCTTACGCGATCTACCAGTTAAAGCAGACCCAGGATACCCGTGACCTGCGCTTCGCTTCCATGGGCCAGGTGCTGATGGCCGGAAAGAAGATTGACCGGGAGAAATACGAGCTTCTTTACATCGGTGATCTTCCCGGCAAAATGGGTCGGCAGCCTGGAGATGTGCTTGACGAAATCTATGCCCGGTTCAATATTATGAAGCCAACGGACTTTACCGGCCACAGCCTGTCTATGAGCGACATTATTGGCCTCAAGCAGAATGGCAGCATATCCTTCCATTATGTCGACACCTTCGGCTTTCGGGAAGTGAAGGACTTTTTGCCCGACAATCTGCTGCACAGCGCCGAGATCGGCATGGAGGACGATTACAATCAAACGCTCGGCGTGCTGCCCTCCGGGGCCCGCCGAGACGGAAAGCTTCGCTTTCCTCGTTCTTATACCATGATCGACGGAATTGTGGGCAATAATGGCCGGAATCCCGCACTGGAAGAAAGGAAACCTGCCATAACAAAACCGGAGGATCGCTTACCGCTGCGGGAACAGCTTCGTCATGTGATGCGGGAAAACACCGGTAAGCTGCCCCAGGCAAAGGAGGCCAGAAAAACGTCTTTTGAAAGATAAATGCCAACGTAGGAGGTTCTCATGCCCGATTTTTCTCCGGATGAAATAAACCTGATTTTCATATACGGTAACGATGGAAAGGAAAAGCTGACCAAGCGGCTCACCAAAATGCTTGATGACGCGGAAGAAGATTTTTCTGTTCTGGCGAGAGGCGTCATTGAAAAGGTCAGCGGTATGACGGATCAGGCGTTCAGGGAAATGAACCGCGATCTGGTTCCCGATTTTGACAAGGATGAGTAGAAAGAATACCGGCAGGGGCGATCATGCTCCTGCCGGTTGTGTTCTGTTTAGGCTTACAAGAATATTTTGTTTGCAATCTGCTCATCGTTCCAATCGGGATTTGATTGAATCAATCGCATCGTTTCAATACAATTCGTTTCCGAAAGACGAAAGAACTCCTCACTCTATTGGAATTAGAGCTTTTTTCGGCTGGAATGGATGGGCATGCGCATACTCGATGGCTGCTTTGTTAAAATCGTCGGCATTCACGTCGTCAAAATACTTTCTTCTCCACTTTGTATAGTCAAATCTTTCTCTAATCAAAGTGGAGATGAAACGTTCAGTTTCTATTGTTCCGAGACGCTCAAGCAAGCAGGAAATACCTTCATCCAGGATCTCAGCTGTACTCGAATTAGTCATGATCTTCACCTCCGGTTTCCTGAATAAAATCTATTGGATCGACGATCCGTATTCTTTCTGTCTTGTACTTTAGGAGTCGATCATCAGTCGTCAAAAGATAATCACACTTGGCGATGATAGCGCTTGCGGCGTGGTGCGCGTCTGCGGTCTTTACTCCGGTTGACATGATTTCTTTTGCAAGCGCCGACACCTGTTCAGAAAAGGATTCATCAACATAAACCGTTGTATGATCTTCCAGAAATTGTTGTATTGCTCGCCTTTTTATTTCGTAAGGATTCCTTGAGTTTTCATATGTAAGCGTATATGACGAAACAAGCTCCAATTTCTCATCTCTGATTAAGTCCTGTACATGAAGTTTGGCCTGTGATTCTAATGAAATCCTGACTTGTGACTGATCATCGTATGGGCGATTGTAGCAGCAGTTGTCGAGGTATATTCGCATTACCCATCGCCTCCTTTCTCACAAATGCGCATATCATACCCCTATCAATATTTTACCCTGAAACGTCGGGAATAGCAAGCAATTTATGAAATCCTCCCATGAACTTTTTCTGAACAGGATCAGTATTCATTCATCATATAGATGAAGGCTACGTCATACAACCGTATAATTAGAGACACTCTTGGCTTACCAACCTTCCACAATAAATAAATTGTATTACTTAAAAAAAGGAGGAAAAAACTATTGCCTGCAAACGCATGGACCGTAGCGCAGCTTGCGGACGATACGGAACGGGAAATCACCGGCAGTCATCAGCGATGGACGGCGTTTTTAACGACGGCGGGCCGGCTGTACAAGTATCCGTACCGTGAGCAGCTCCTGATCTTCGCCCAGCGGCCGGAGGCAACGGCCTGTGCGGAGTATGATTTATGGAATAAGACCATGCGCCGATATGTGCGGCGCGGCTCCAAGGGGATCGCCCTGGTGGACACGTCCGGGGAGATTCCCCGCATCCGTTACGTTTTCGACGTGGCGGATACCGGCGCAAGACATGATTCACGATCACCTTTCCTGTGGCAACTGGAAGATCAACACATGAACGCCGTTCATGACGCGCTGGAAAACCGTTATGGCGCGGATGATTTCATGATGGCCGACCAGTTGGAGCATATCGCCAGCCAGTTGGCAATGGAATATTGGGAAGAACATCGGCGGGACATACTCGACATCGTTGACGGTTCTTTCCTGGAAGAATATGATGATTTCAACGTAGGAGCATCCTTCCGCAGCGCTGCCGCCATCAGTATCTCCTACGCCCTCCTGTCCCGGTGCGGACTGGAGCCGGAAGAACGGTACACCCATGAGGATTTTCTGAGCGTCTTTGACTGGAACACGCCGGACGCGGCCAATGCCCTGGGAACGGCGGTCAGCCAGATCAGCGAACAGGTGCTGCGGCAGATTGAAGTCACGGTCAAGAATTATGAGAGGAGTGTCGAACATGAGAGAGATTCAGTATCAGCAGAACGGGGATTATCTGATCCCGGCGATCACACTGGGCGAACAGCCCCGGTAGCCCCTGGGCAAGTACGCATTAATGCTTCCCGAGCTGCCAGCATGCACTGGTGTGTGCCGAATTTTTCCGTGTAGCACTGGCCACTGATAGGCCGCCCGTTGTTGATGTACATGATGTTCATGGTTCCGTTGCCGATATCGCAGAGCATGTTCACCCCGGTAAACTCTTTCAAGCGATCCGCCACAGCGGCGAAACCCTGGGCGAACATTTCCACGCCTACGATCTCCACGTCGTAGTCTTTTCCGTTGAAGGTGTATTCCAGATTCCGTACCTGAGTAAGATAGCGGATGAAGCTGTCCTTTTGCTGGCCTACCCAAGTCAGGGGCAAGCCCACAGCCAGGTAAACCGGCGCTTCGGTCAGCCCGCGCCGGTTTAACTCCTTGGCGATGGCCGCCATGGTCAGCTTCAAATAATCTTCATCGGCAGTTTTGTCGGCGATAAACTCCTTGTGGTTGTCTCCGATGGCATACCAGCGTCCTCCCCAGCGAAGGGTATCGGTGGCCATGGCGGGCTCTTCTTTGCAGGCCGTGATGCCGGTGGGGAAAAAGAAATTGGGTGTTTTCACGTTGCCGTAGCCGTGGTCGATTGGGATGAGTATGGGTTTTCTTTTGAGTTCAGTCATTTATACCTCTTTCTGCCGCCTTTCGCGGCGTAAAAAATAGGCAGGCCGTATCGCCTACCACATTGGGAAAACCGGGACAAAAGATTCATACAATCATAGGCATCCGCTCCTTTCACCATAATTATGATGGAATTTCCAAAAACCGTGCTAATAGGCCGACAAGCACAAAAACGAAAAGCATGACACGATCTGGTCGGCGGCAATTCCAAAGGCTTTTGTTCATTCCCTCAGCATAATTATGATGGGTTTTCCAAAAACCATGCTAAACGGCTGACAAGGCCAAAAAGAAAAAGCACGACACCCCTTTTCTTTTTGGAAAAGATGATGTATAATGCAAAAGGGGAACATATATTCGCATTTAGGAGAAAAGAACATGAACACAAAAAATGAAGTCGAGATAACAACATTGATTTATGCGGGCGATACTGTTGAATACATGGTCAGTATTTTACCCGCTGGAGCCATTGCCTGCAAGGCACTGAATATCCCCAAGGAATCCCTGGCAGAAGCGCTGCCGCTGTGTAAACGAGTTGCCGCTGTCAACACCATGTTTCATACCGGCGTATTGGATAAGATCGCCATGAGCAGCGCAAGGGAAGCTTCTCATCCTCTGCTGAAGCTGATTGCAAAGCATGAGCCGTTCACCTTTTTCGGCGTGCCCGAATTGGATCTGCGGCTGGATCGGGCATTTACCGCGGATGCCTTCAAAAAGATACGGGCGTTCAACAATATTGTGCAGAATGAAAAGATGAATGATGAAGTGAGAAAGAAATTTGTACCGACACAGGATTTGCTGGCACTGGCCTCGACAATGGCTAACTATTATGATGCGATCACCATGCTCCAGGAGCATATTTCTCCCTTTGCTGAAAAGCTGGATGCGGAGAATCAGCCCCGCACGAAGGAAGCCTACCTGACCCGGTTCAGCCAATCCTTCCCCAGGAATTTCCTGATCGGGGACGGCACGGCCTCCTGGATGTCCATGGCAAACGTGACCGTGCAGTACACGGCAGCCCCAGCGCCGGATAATGGTCACATGCAGATGCAAAAGCACATGCGTTTTCTTTCCTTCGGCGGCATGCTGCGAGCGGACTTTTTCGAGGGCTTATCCGTAGGCCATGCCCCGAAGCGCTGCGCCATCTGCGGTCGGTGGTTCCTGACCACCGATGCCCGGCGCACGAAGTATTGCGGCGAGATCTGTATTGATGATCCCAAAGGCCGCAAGTGCCGGGTGATCGGGAACATGAATGGACGGGATGAACGGGAAAAAGCAGCCGATCATCCGCTGATCGTCCCCTATAATCGTCGCATGAATACCATTGACCAGTATGTGCGCCGCGGCACATTGAGAAAGGAATTGGCTGATGCCATGAAAAAACTGGCCAAGGATAAAAAGCAGCGGGCATTGGCGGATTTGGCCTATGCAAAAGGCCCTTACCTGCAAGAGATGGAGCAGAACGCACTAAAGGAAGAAGCCCAACGGCTGCTATAAACGGAGGATACCGTGGAACAGGAACCTTTATTGAAGGGTTATTCCTGGGAATTGGGGGAATACATGCCCCATACATCCCAGGCGGAACGGAAAAAGCTGACCCTGTATGATGCATACAGCGCCTATCAGCTGACCCCTGCGCCGCCCTGCTCGGAACCAGGCAGGACGGACAATTATATCCGCCTGGCCCAGGAAACCCATGAGATCAAATACGTTCTCTTTTATCTGCATGAGAATGAGCGTTATTTCAATGACCGGATCAACACATTTCTCACCAGCGAAACGGATTGGTTTTCTCCGGAGCGGTTCATGGATCTGAAACTGGAATGCAGGATAGAAGTGCTGAAGCGATTCACGGCCTATGATCCCGACCGGGGAACGACCTTCATTACGTATATTCACAGGTATATCACTGATACGCTGCTGCGGTTCCGCATGCAGGAGGAGTTCTATTCCTTCGATTCCCTCCAGGAATACAAGGATGCCCGGCGCATCATGCAGCTTTTTGCGGAATGCCAGGGGAATACGGAAGAAACGATCCGGCTGTTTGCAGCGCAAACCGGATGTACAGAAAAGACGGCTGCCGAAAAGCTGGCCGCCGCCTGGCGGCAGCGGAAGCGGTGGCAGCAACAAATAAGCCGGGACGAAAATGATGAAAAAGCAGACCGGGGACAAGATGAAGATCTGATCCCGGATCATTGGGATTACGCCGACATTCTGTGGGCTGGCGTGGAAGCAGAAAACGTGGATAAAGCCTTCCGCAGGCTGTCCTTTCTGGAAAAGACGCTGCTGGAGCAGCGTAACGCCATTTGTATGCGCTGTGGCCGGGTCAGCGACATGAGCACACGGGCCTCTTTTGAAACGCTGGCAGCCTTATTTGAAGGCAGCAGAGCGTCCGGCGCGGAACGGGCCTATAAACGTGCTGTGGAAAACCTGATACTGGAATTGGTCCGGCGAGGCCTGCTTCATTGCGTTCGCCTCAAGCAAATCTCCGTACAACGTGTAGGCAAAAAAATAACCGCCGCTGTCTACGCTTATCAGGTAGACAACGGCGGGGAATGGGGTGAGATTCAATTCGATATGGAGAAAGGTACGGCCTGGGTGGAGACCTTCGCTGAAAATGATCCCTGTGATACATGGGAGATCACAGATGTTACAATTCGGGGAATTTTATCGTGCAAGATAGAACAACCGCAGAAAAACGCACTAATACCTATACGAAAACAGAGATAAAAAGTATGATCGGGTGCTCTTTTATACTCAAGTTTGAAATCGATGCTGAAAGATCGATTTTTGCTTTACGAAAGTCATTATTTGGTATATATTTTGTTGGGAATGCAGTTCAGCAAGATGATTTGCATAGTGGAAGTTCAGATGGATGTATACCATAAACGCCCCCTGCATCAACAAAGACGTGCAGGGAGCGTTTTCTCAACACATCCTCATGTATTCTTCCGGTGATTCTGCTCAGGATACTTTTATTGCTCTGCTTCCCAGATCAGTTCCTCCAATGTCTGATACAGATGCTCCGGCTCCACGGGCTTGGACAGATGCGCGTTCATCCCTGCCTGGAGCGAAAGCTGCACATCTTCGTCAAACGCATTTGCGGTCAGAGCAATAATGGGAATGGTCTTCGCGTCCGGCCTGTCCAGGGCGCGGATGGCCGCGGTGGCCTCCAGCCCGTCCATTTCCGGCATGCGGACGTCCATCAGGATGGCGTCGTAAAAACCGACGGGGCTGTTTTGGAACATTTCCACCACGATCCTCCCGTTTTCCGCGTGATCGATTTCCGCTTCCTTGATCTGAATGAGCTTCTTCATGATGGCAAAGTTGACGTATACATCCTCCGCAATCAGGATCCGTTTGCCTTTCAGCTCGGCATGCTTTTTCTCCTTGTAGAGGCTCATGTTGTTCCGTCTGGCAATGCGCTCAAATTCGTCGATCACGTTGGACGCAAACAGGGGCTTTGCCAGGAAGCTGTCCACCCCGGTGTGCAGGGCTTCATCCATGATCTCATCCCAATTGAAAGCCGTCAGGATGATGACCGTCGTTTCCTTGTCGTACCGGCGCCTGATCTCCCTGGCCACCTCCAGGCCGTCCATCTCCGGCATTTTCCAGTCCAGCAACACCAGATTGTAGGGCGTATGCTTGGCATGGGCCACCTCCAGCATCTGCAAGGCATCCTGCCCGCAGAAGCAGGTATCCGCCTGGATGCCCACCTCCTCCAGCACGATCCGCGCATGCTCCGCCGCCACATGTTCGTCGTCTACCACCAGAATCCGCATTTCCTTGGGGTCGATAAAGGACGTGGCGGGCCCCCGGTGTTCGCTGTTGTTCAGGGTGACCATCACGGTAAATTCCGTGCCTTCGCCCTTTTTCGATGTTACGGAGATGGTGCCGTTCATGAGCTCCACGATGTTTTTCGTGATGGCCATGCCCAGGCCGGTGCTTCCGTACTTGTTGCTGCGGCGGCTGTCCTCTTGGGCGAACGCATCAAAGATCTTCGGAAGGAATTCCTCGCTCATGCCGATGCCGGTGTCCCTGATGCTGAATTTCATGGTGGAATGTTCGCTGAAAACCGCCGTCCTTTCCACGGTCAGGGTCACGCTGCCGGGGGCGTCGGTAAACTTGATGGCGTTGGACAGAATATTGATCAGCACCTGTTTCAGCTTCATATCGTCTCCGACGTAATAATCGCTGACGCCGCCGATCACGTGGCATTCATAATGCAGGCCCTTTTCGCTGCACTGGGTCATGACCATGGTGTTGATCTGCTCCAGCATGCCGCTGAAGGAGAATATCTCTTTTCGCAGCAGCAGCCGGCCCGATTCAATCCGGCTCATGTCCAGAATGTCGTTGATGAGGCCCAGCAAATGACGGGCGCTGCCGCCGATCATTTCCAGATACTCGCGGGTCTCGGAATCCAGCGCGTCCTTGCGCAGCGCCAGAGAGTCCAGCCCGATGATGGCGTTCATGGGCGTGCGGATTTCGTGGCTCATGTTGGACAGGAAGGCGGTCTTGGCCCTATTGGCCTGCTCCGCCGTGGCCAGCGCATCGCTGAGCGCATGCTGCTGGGCCATGGAATTGCGCATTTCCTCGTCGATGTCCGTAAAGCCCACGCCAATGGCGTGAACGAGGTTATCGTCCCGATCCTCCAGATGCCGGACGCCGGCGATGCGCAGCATGCTGTAGGTTTCCACGCCTTCATTGACCTCAAGAAAGCGATACGTGATCAGCGGCTGCTTTAACAGCTCCTGACGGATGTTTTCGGGCTGAATGAATTTCAGATACCCCTCCCGGTAGCTCTCCGCCACGTGGTTCTGCGCAAATTCCGTGAAATCCCGGAGGAACGGGAAATGCTGGCCCACAGTCGGCGCTTCGGGGAATCGCTTGTCTTCAAAAAAGCAGACGGCTTCATCCTCGTCCAGGTTGACGTAATACACGCTGCGGTAATCGGAGGCCATGGCCGTGATCAGCTGATCCTGCTGGGTTTTTTGCTTTTCCTCCTCCAGCAGCTTTTCTTGGAGCTCCAGCCGCTGTTCCAGCTCCTGCTGCCTGACGCGGTTCATGACGTCCTGCGTTTCATGCTCCAGGCGCATCCTGGCGTTTTTCTTCATCTGGGCGATCAGCACAAAGAAGACCCCCAGCAGGATGATCACCGTCAGGACAGACTGAATGATGCTGCGCCGGATGATCCCGTCTGAAATGGAGCCGATCCTGTCGCTTATGACGCTTTCCCGGATCAGATATGTCAGTATCCAGTCCGTCCCCTCAACGGGCACGAAGGCCAGCGTTTCCCGGATGCCGTTGTAGGTAAAGGAAACCACGCCGTTTTGGGAAGCCTGAAACGCGGATTGAAATCTCTCTGCGGAATAGCCATCGTCATACACGGCGTTTTTCATGGCGTCCAGCAAATTGTCTTCCGCCGCCAACCCGCCCAGTACCGTATTGGTCAGGGCGACGCCGGTGTTAGTGTAGATATTGCAGAACGTGGTATCCCCCGCCTGGGACTGCATGGAAACCCCGGTGAGCATCTCGCCCATGTCGA
The DNA here is from genome assembly GCA_017550745.1 of Clostridia bacterium. GTDB lineage: Bacteria > Bacillota > Clostridia > Christensenellales > Aristaeellaceae > RUG563. Next base: position 21,186 of record JAFZOG010000074.1, read on the forward strand.
TTTCCATGAAGCACACGATGAAATGCCTGTCCTCGGACATACGGTCCACCGGCAACGCGATAATGACCTTTTTGTCCGGCATGCCCAGATTCTTGATGGAGATTTCCGGCCCGGACAGGGACAGATGATCGAAATGATATTCCCGAATATCATCCTGCACGCCCACGGAGGTATAGATCATCCCTTCGGTATCCACAAAGGCGAATTTTTCCAGCCCGAACAGCGCCTTCATTTTGATCTGATAGGCCTGGCGGTGCGCTTCGTCCTCCAGATCCTCCTCCGTCATCAGCTCCAGGGCGGTTTGCATGTCGGCGATCCTGTCTTTCAGGTTGTCCGCCACCACCTGTTCCCGCCTGCCCGCCAGCTCATCCAAATAAAGCAGCGAAACCGAGCGCACGGCCGTCTCCGTGTCCCGGCTGGCGTTTCGGCCCATCCAGATGGTGCCAAGCACCAGCACAAGCATCACGATCAGGCCGCCGACCATTGCCACCGCCAAAGTATTTTTGGATCTGAACTCTTTTGAATTCATTTTGTTTCCTCGTCTCTGAATGGAATTGTTACAAGGCCAATGCCTTTTCCCGCTGGGCCATGATCTCCTCCAGCAGCGCGCCGCCGTCTTTCGTCTTCGCGTCCTTGCCCCGCAAAAGCTCCGTCAGTACGCACAGCGGCTCATAAATCGGCGTCAGCGCCACGTTGCCCACCGAGCCTTTCAGCGAATGGGCAGCCGAAAAAGCCGCCCGGGCATCCCCGGCGTTCATGGCATCCTTCAAAAGATCAAAATTCTTGTCCTTCAGCGCCATCACCACCATGTCCAGATAAAACGGCTCGTCATTCAGGCAACGTCCCATTCCCTCAGCCGTATTCGCGCCGTAGGCCGTTAGTGTGTCCAGCGTCATCCTGTTTCCCTCCCGTTACTTAATGCTGCTCCGGCTGCGTAAGAAAATTCCGGAACGTTTCTGCCGGCACGGGCTTTGAGAAGTAATACCCCTGCACCAGATCGCAGCCCATGGCTTTGAGCTCCTTATACTGCTCCTCGGTTTCCACACCCTCGGCCACCACGGGCACATGCAGGTATTTCGCGATGTCCAAAATCAGCTCGATCATTCGCACGTCCCTGGTTTCTCCGAAGGCGCTGCGCACAAAGCTCATGTCCAGCTTCAGCGCGTCAATGGGCAGGTTCGACAGCATCCCCAGAGACGAGTAACCGGTGCCGAAATCGTCCATTTCGATGCGGAACCCCATGCCCCGCAGCCGCTTTGCCATGGTAATCACCTGATCGGCATCCCCGGTATAGGCAGATTCCGTGATCTCCAGCAAAAAGTCGCCGGCGCTCAAATTGTATTCCTCCAGGATCTGACCGAAAACCGCCTCCAGATTCGGCGTCAGCATGTCGATGCGGGACACGTTCACCGACACCGGAATGGAAGCACCGAACCGGTCCTTCCAGCTCCGGATCTGCGCCGCCGTTTCGCGCCATACGAACCGATCGAGATCGGGAATCAGCCCGTTGTCCTCCAGCAGGGGGATGAACACGCCCGGCGTGATCATGCCAAGCTCCGGGTGATTCCAACGCACCAGTGCCTCGGCGCTGGCCAGCACGGGCGTTTCGGGACGGATATCGAACTTGGGCTGGAAGTATACCATGAAGCAGCCGCTTTCCAGGGAGGGCTTGAAATCCTCAAGCAGGCGCTCCCGGTACAGCTCCTTTTCATGCATCTCGGTATCATAAATCCCGATCGCTTTCAGATAACCGCTTTTGACCGTATTCGCGGCCGTCTTTGCATAATCGAAGCGGTGCTCGATCTGGAGCGACTTATCTGCCTGCGCGTAAACGCCTAAGCGCAGCCGGACCCGGTCACCCGCTACGTCTTCGTCCACAATCCCCTCAGAGGCCTTGTCCAGGATGCTTCCGTAATCCTCCTGGTGCGGGCAGTAGATATAGAAGGTATCCGCGCTCCGGCGGCAGCCCAGACCGCCCACCTCGCGCGCGATCCGGCGGACTCGCGCGCCGAGCCGTGCAAGAACGCTGTCGCCGTACTGCTTGCCGTAGCGTTCGTTGAGCATATGGAAGTGGTTGACATCCAAAACAATGGCATCCATCGGCATGTCCATGTAATGCTGGTCGTACATCCGGACGAAGCGGAGGAAGTAATCCAGGTTGAACAGGCCGGTCAGGCTGTCGCGTTCCGTAGACTGGATGATGCTCCGTTTTTCGGAAAGCTCGATGCACCGGTTGACGCGGACCTGGATGATTTCGGGCTTGGGATAGGGCTTGGGGATGAAGTCAATCGCGCCGATCTTGAGGCAATCCACCTCCGCGCTCTGGTCCGCGGTCATCACGATCACCGGGATGCCGCTCAGCTCCGCTTCCTCCTTCATCACCTTCAGCACTTCCATGCCGCTCATCTGCGGCATTTGCAGATCCAGCAGCACCAGAGCCAGATCGTCCGTGTTGTTCTTGATCTGCTCCAGGGCCTCAACGCCGTTGGAGGCATACAGCAGCTCGTAGCCGTCCCCGATCATTTTGCCGAGGATCCTCTGGTTGACCAGCTCGTCCTCAACGATGAGGACGTAGCGCTTGAGCCGCAGGATGTCCTCATCACCATTTACCAGGAAGGACGGCTTATCGGCCGCTTCGGCATCCTCGCGGGCAATGGAGCCCATGCCCTTCAGCAGCTTCTTTTCCTCGTACATCAGCGCGTCCGCCCGCTCAAACACATCATGGAAGCTCTTGTCCTCGCCGGAATTATACTCCGACAGGCCGCCCGAGATGACGACTTCGTTGGTGCTGATATGCGCCACGCTGCGGTCGTGAAGCGCCAGCACCAGCTCTTTTCGGATGAGATAGTCGCGTCCCCTCAGAATGACCGCGAACTCATCACCGCCCGTCCGGAAGACCGGGCTGTGCTGGAAGATGTCGCAGATCATCCGGCTGGCCTTGAGGATGTACTCGTCGCCCGCCTTGTGGCCCAGGGTGTCGTTGATGACCTTCAGGCCGTTCACATCGCAGACGACCACGGCAAATTCGTCCGCCGATTTTTCCGCTATGGCGCTGTCGAGCTGCTTCTGGTTCAGCATGAACGCGTGCTTGCTCTTGACCCCGGTCAGGGGATCCTGAAATGCGACGGTATTTGCCTCGTCACGTTCTTCGATAGCTTTCTTCTCCCACTTTTTCATCGAAAAATGGTTGACGAGCATCACGATGAGCGATACGCCGAACAGCGACGCGATCACCATCACGCTGGTATTATCGGCGTCATGGAGCCGCTCGCGCTGAATGTCCAGGAACGAAGCTTCGTCCATTGCGAGGGTTTCGCTGTCGGCTTCTCCGCCATAATAGCTGTGAATGTTCTCTACAATGACATCTTCTCTGCTTTCGTTCACTCGTTCCGCCCAGGTCATCGCCATGACCATGATAAAGGCCAGCAGGGCGATCCAGACGATGATGGCTTTACCGAAATTCCTGGCGTGATCCTTGCGGATCACCCAGTTGAAGAAAACCAGGCCGAGAATCGACCAGGCGATCATCAGCGCATAGGTTTCCGTTTCGATGGTATGGTCGGAAAAAACGCCCGGGAAAAGCAGGAAGATCAGAAATGCGGCCAGAATGAGGAGACAGACGCCGCTGATCATGCGGTTCCTTTTGCAGCCTTCATCCTGCCCAGACGCCTTGAAGACCGCCACGGACGCGAAGCCGTACAGAATGACGGCACCGATGGTGGTGGTATCCACGATCCAGCCGATAGCCGTTCTGCCCAGGAACGGAATGGGAAGGGAGATCAAAAGGATCAGCAGGATGGTGTTCACTGGGATTTGCTTTTCGTTCAGGTGCGCGTACCGTTCGGGAAGAATGCCGTCCTGGGCCGCGGCATAGCAAAGGCGGCTGAGGGTGCGCAGCATACCGATCAGGCTGGTCAGCACCAGGGCCAGCAGGGAGGCCGTCAGGATATGCACACCGGTGGAGCCAAGATAATAATTGGCGGCATAGAACGCGGGCAGCCCTTCGATCCCCTCGAACTCGTTCAGGCGGCTGATATAGTCCAGCCAGCTTTCGCAGCCTGCCGGGTACGCAGAAACGCTGAGCAGGATCACAAAGATATACAGTGCCGTGGTAACCACCAGAGAAATCACCAGCACCTTGAATAGGTTGCTGTGTTTGAACCGGTATTCTGTAGCGGAGTGGGATACGCTTTCAAAGCCGATAAAGGCCCAGGGAGAAATAAAAGCGATACGGATGATCTGCCGGAACCTGCTGGCGTTGGGGATGAACGCCGGTTCCATGGTCATTCCGGTTTCGTGATGGCCCAGCATAGCGGTGGCAAAGCATATTGTGATGCCCACGGTAAACACTAGCGCCAGAATCTCCATACACCGGGCGGTGGCCTTTTTGCTCTTCGCGCACAGCAGCGCCACCAGCGCGATGACCAGAATCGTCACCAGGGCTTCCCCCAAGTAGACTTCATAACCGAATACCGTATAGAGATACCCGATTTTGAACACACCCCGGAGGAAGTAGCGCGCAAACAGCGGTATGCTGGTGGCGTTGGCCCAGAAGATGGAAATGTAGACCAGAAACATAAACCAGGCCACTAAAAAGGCGCGGTCATAGCCGAAAATGTATTTCACATAGTTGTACAGCCCGCCCGTGCCAGGATAGCGGTTGGCCAGAAAGTGGTAATGGCTGGCCACCATCAGCATCATGGCAAAGCCGATCAGCAGGCCGAGGATGGAGCCCGCCGGTCCAGCCTGAGACAGATAGGAGCTGCTGGTAACGACCAGCGAGCCCCAGCCGATGGCGGAACCAACCGACAGGGCCCAGACCGCCAGCGGCGAAAGATATGGCTGCAGCTTTGTCGTTCTATTTGCATCAGATGCTTCGTTCATGTAGTTCTCTCCTCTGCACAGAAATCATGCTTTTCATTTTCCGTGAATGAATCGGCGAAACAGATGGGGACTAATTCTGAGTCAACTCGTTTTCCGCTTCACATAGGTAAGCTCCACGTCATAGTCAAGCTTCTTCATCCTTGCGATGAAAGCCTTGTTGACAATATAATCTTTTTAATACAGCCTACATGGGCGGGCAATGCGCAGCCCTCATCTGCCAGCATTGCCTGCATAGTTTCCTCTTCAAGGCATCTCGTCTTAACATCCAGCTTAAATATCTGACAACATTCCCTCAGCGCACTTTAGCATTGAATTCATTTCTTCATTATGATAACACAATTCGTCATGTTTTTCCATCCCCTGAACGCGAAAAAACACCCCCGAAGGAGCGCCAGCGAAATGATTATGGGTCTGTCGTAATCTCCACCTTGCAGGGTGGCTTTGAACCGCAAATCATCCATGGCGCAGACCGTCAGACGCTCCGCCAAGCGGCCATATAGCGCCTCGTCGAACCTCGTGCTCCAATTGGGCAGGTTTTCCTGCGCCGCAATGAACCGCTCGGCTTTCCGCATGCAAATACCACGCAACCGGCTTTCCGCAGCAAGGGCATCCAACTCCGTCTCGGAGATCTGTTCACGAATGCTCCTCTTAACATAATTATATTATATAGAATAATCATGCTATTGCTTCTGTTGCATTCTATTTTTTCTTCGAGTTTATTCCGCAAAGAAAAAAATACTACACAATCCGACCAAGAATCGAAGTTGAATTATTCAGATGAAGAAAAAAGAATACTTGCACATGAAAACCAGATGAGGATATATGCATTGCAACGTGTAATAGTCGAAGATTATCAAGAAGAAATCAAACCTCAAATTATCTATGAAAATGATGTGGAAAGAATACTAAAATCTTACAATCCAAACGAAGAATATATAGAAGTAAAATTCCACAATGAAAGGAAAGGGGATCCAATGATTTAGAAGAAGAAGCCTTCTATCCTTCACTAGTCATTTTACAAGCGGTCATAATGAAAAGGGGCTGTGAAAAAAAAGCACTTCAAACCCCAACGAAAAAAACAGAAATCTCTCAAGGGAAAGTACTTGGGAGATTTCCGTTATTTTGGTATAATTAGGTTGATGACAAACTATACCGAAAGGAATTATAGCA
>JAFZOG010000075.1 GCA_017550745.1 Clostridia bacterium
AGATCGTTTTCAGGTCATTGGCGAATGCTTTACGGTCCTTGTCCGACACATATTTCAGCGTGTTGCGTACCTGGTGGACAATACAGCGCTGGTATTCAGTCTGAGGATACGCGGCAGCAATAGCATCCTTAATCCCGGTCAAGCCGTCTGCACAAAGAATCAGGATATCCTTAACACCCCGGTTGCGAAGCTCATTCAGCACTGACAGCCAGTACTTTGCGCTTTCATTCTCTCCGACCTGGATGGACAGCACCTCCTTCCTGCCCTCGCAGTTGATTCCCAGGATGACGTATGCTGCCAGCTTCCGGATCACGTTGTTGTCACGAACCGAATAGTGGATGGCGTCAATGAACACCACGGGATAGATTTCGCTCAAGGGCCTTTTCTGCCACTCTTCGATCTGGGGCAGGAGCTTGTCCGTCACGTCCGAGATGAAGCCCTCTGACGCCTCAAACCCGTAGATATCCATGAGCGTGTCAGATATCTGCCGGGTGGTCATCCCTTTCGCATACCATTTGGAACGAGTACGTGACCGGGCGCTGCGAGCTGAAGAACGGCGTCCGTGCCGACGGCGCGGCGATGCTGCCGGGCGATCCCGTGTTCAAGCGCCGCACGGAGAATGGGAAAGTCAACCGGCACCACATCGGGTACTTCGTGGGCGGCGACACCGTGATCGAGGCCAAGGGGACACAGTCCGGCGTGGTGACCAGCAAGCTGTCCTCCTGGCATGAAACAGCCCATTGGCTAAACGTGGAATACGAAGGGGGTAAGGTTTTCGTGGACTATCCGACCTTGAAACGGGGCAGCACCGGCGAGGCCGTGCGGCGGCTCCAGGAGCTTTTGAACGAAAAGGGAATCACAGCGGAGCCGCTTGTGGTGGATGGCAAGTTTGGAGCGAAGACCGAGAACGCAGTTGTGCTGTTCCAGGCCGCCAATGACTTGACGCCGGACGGCGTGTGCGGCCAGGCCACCTGGACAGCGCTGACCGGGGAAACGCCGCCCGCTGTGGATACCGTGACCATCATCCGGGATGAGCTGGCCCAGCAGCGCCGCAAGCTGGAAGAGGTCACCGCCTGGATCAACGCAAGGCTGGAGGTGTGAGCTATGTGGAAAAGAATCATTGAGTTCGTGTCCGCTGCCGCCGGGGTCGTGCTGTCATTCTTCACGGGCATGCCTCCCATCATTTGGGTGTTGATCGCAGTTATGACCCTGGACTATATCACCGGGATCGCGTGCGGCTTCGCTGGCGTATCGCCGAAGACACCGACCGGCGGCCTGTCCAGCGCCACGGCCTTTCGGGGCTTGCTTAAAAAAATATTGATCCTGGTGGTGGTGGGCCTGGCTGCCCTGGTGGACTACGCCATCGCCATCAGCGCAGGGATTGAGATGGCGGCGGTCACGGGCGCGTGCTGTCAGTGGTTCATCGCCAGCGAGGGGCTTTCCATCCTGGAGAATGCTGCGGCGGTCGGCATCCCCATTCCCAAGGCCCTGACCCGTGTTTTGGAAGTCATGCGCGAGAAGGGCGAGGATCGTTCCGGCGTTGACGCGCCGCAGGAGAAATGATATACTGTCCCCAAAAAGCAGGGAGGGAATCTCAATGCAAAACAAGGAACAGGAACAGGCCAGCGTACCTTACTTTATCCATGAAGGGCAGATGGCGCGAATGGAGAGAATCATCCGCATTCTGGCGATCATCCTGGCGGCATTGATGATTGTGACCGTCGGGCTGTTTATCGTGAATAATGTAATTTGGATGCGCTACACCGATGCCCAGGTACAACTGGTCCGCACGGAGGTGTCCAATGACGGAGTACACCAACAGCCAGATCAAGACCTTAATCTTGGAGAGGGTGCATGACAAGCGCCACCGGCTGATCCTGTATAACCGCTATGTGAACGGGGAAACCTTCGAGCGCCTGGCAGAAGACTACGGCTTGTCCTCCAAGCAGATCAGCAGGATCATCCACAAATACGATCACGCTCTCTTTCATGACCTTCCCGGTTGAACGCCGGGGAGGTCTTTTTTTTTGTGTCCAAAAAGTGTCCGATTCCCTTCCTTCATCTGTCCCGTCCGCGGCATCGCGGGCGGGCTTTTTTATTGCGACAATATACGCAGCAAGGAGGAACTGCGCCGTGTGGAGGTATGCGAATCCAAACCCCAAGGGAAAGGAGACCGGGGACTGCGTGATCCGCGCCATCTCCCTGGCAACGGACAAAAGCTGGTATCAGGTCTATGACGAGCTTTCTTCTTTGGGCCGTGCCGAGTGCGACATGATGAGCACGAACGCCACCTGGGGCCTGTACCTGTATCGCCTGGGCTTCGAGCCGTTCTTAATCCCCGATGCCTGTCCCGCGTGCGTCACCGTCCGGGCATTCTGCCGGATGTTTCCCCGAGGCACATACATCATCGGAACCGGGAATCATGCCGTCGCCGTGATCGACGGCGACTACTACGATTCCTGGGATAGCGGCGGCACCGTTCCATCATACTTCTGGAAAATCAAAAATTGAATGGAGGGCGTTTCTCATGGCTGGCTATGACAATTTCCCCACATACAATCCTTACCCCGCGTATCAGAACAATAGCTACCAGCAGCAGTACTCCCAAGCGGGAGCGATGCAGAATCCCTACCAGACACAACCCCAGAGCTATGCTGCCCAGCAGCAGCCCGTGGGCATTGTTTGGGTTGACGGCGAGGTTGGCGCGAAGGCATATCAGCTCCCCGCGGGCTGGCCTGTGAACGCGCCCATGCCGCTTTGGGACACCAACGATACCATCATCTATCTCAAGTCTACTAACCAGATGGGGATGCCGAATCCGATCCAGAAGGTGCGCTACACCATGGAGGAGCAGCCCCGTATCGCGCCCGCGATGCAGTCCAATCAGGCGATGCTGCCCGGCAGCGGCAGCTATCAGGAGGCCCAGCAGACACACCAGGACATGAGCCAGTATGTCCGGCGTGACGAGCTGGAGCAGATGAAGGACGAGCTCAAGGGCGCCATCTCCGCTCTCGGGGCGGAACAGAAGGGGGCGCGGACAAATGGGAAATCCTCTGTTTAAGCAGCTTTACGGAGACCAGCCCGCGCCAACCCAGCATAGCCAGCAGCCTGTGGACATGCGGCAAGCAATGACCGAGCTACAGGCCCACCCTGCCCAGCTCATCCGTCAGGCTGGGTTTACGGTGCCGGACGAGATCGCCGGGAATCCCCAGGCTGCGGCTATGCACATCATCCAGTCCGGGCAAGTGAAAAGCCCCATCCTCCAGCGGCTCCAGCCCATGCTGAATATGCTCTTGGGGCGGCGCTGATCCAGGCAAACAATCCGCTCAGTGCGCAGGGGCGGCTTGTAATAAAAGAAAGGAATCTAAGACTATGACGAGTGAAGGCTCTAATATGTATATGCCCGTGGCTCCCGCTTATGGCTATGGCAACAATGGCGGCGGCTTTGGCTTCGGCGATGGGAACGGCTGGTGGATCATTCTGCTGCTCCTGCTTGCCGGGAACGGCATGTGGGGCGGCTTCGGCGGCGGCGGTATGTGGCCCATGATGATGGGCGGAATGGGCGGCGGCTGGGAGCTCTATCCCTGGCTGAACAATTCCCAGCACATCTCGGACGGCTTTGCGACCAGAATCTCCAGACCAGTATCGGCGCTTTGCAGAACAGCGTCACTTCCGGTTTCGGGGACGTGCAGACCAGCCTGTGTTCCGGTTTCGCTGGCGTGAACGCCGGAATCGCGAATGGTTTCGCCCAGGCGGAGATCGCCAACAACGCCCGCCAGATCGCCAACCTGGAACGTTCCTTCGCCGCTCAGACTGCAGCGACCGCCGGAACCTCCGCCATCCAGGCGCAGCTGGCCCAGTGCTGCTGCGACAACCGGGCGGCGACGGCTGATCTGAAGTACACCGTGGCGACCGAGAACTGCGCAGACCGCACCGCTGCCGCGCAGAATACCCGCGACATCATCGACGCCCAGACCCGCGGCACCCAGGCCATCCTGGACAAGCTGTGCGCTTTGGAACTGGACGGCGTGAAAGGCCAGCTGGCCCAGGCGCAGCGCGAGAACGTGGGCTTGCAGAACCAGCTGAACATGGCTGCTCTCCGAGAATCCCAGACCGCGCAGAATGCATTCATCTCCCAGGGCTTTGCCAACGAGGTTGACGCGCTGTACAACCGGCTGAACAACTGCCCCGTGCCGACCACTCCCGTCTATGGCCGAACGCCGATCTTCACCTGCAACAACGGCGGCTGCGGCTGCAACGGCGGCTTCGCCGCTTAAGGAGGCTTAACCATGGCTGAGTATGTTTATAACCCGGTGCAGACCGTTCTTCCGAATCAGAACGTACTGCTGCAGGACAGTATTCCTTGCAATCGGGGCTATGTGCTTCACCGTAACGGCTCCGGCATCCTTACTCTCCGTGGCTGCGTCAATGGTACCGGGTGCTTCGCCCGGTACCAGGTGACCTTTAACGGGAATATCGCGGTTCCGTCTGATGGGACGGTCGGGCCGATCTCCGTTTCCCTGGCGATCGACGGGGAGCCGATCCAGACCAGCAAGGCGATCTTTACCCCTGCGGCAGTCGCGGACAATCCCCCCACCGACAACAACTTCGGCAACGTCACCAGCACGGCGATCATCACCGTTCCCCGCGGCTGCTGCACGACCATCGCCGTGGAAAACACATCCGCCGGCCTGACCGCTGCGGATCCGGCTCCCGCGATCCTCGTAAAGAATGCCAACCTGACCGTGACCCGCATCGCCTGAAAGGAGGAGATCAGCAATGTCTGAACGTTACGAGCATTTGGAGAAAGCTCTTTGCAAGGAGCTTGAAAAGCTGGACAAGAAATACAGCGCCGACGTGGAAATGACCGAGCAGGACGCGGAACGCGCCGACCGTTTGTATCATGCCCTGAAAAGCGCCGAGACTTATCACGCCATGAAGGACGCGGGCGAGGAAGGCGAGGAGTATAGCCGGTCCTACCGTGGCCCGCGTGGCGGCGGTTCCTATGCGCGGGGCCGCAGCCCCTACACCGGACGCTATGTGTCCAGGGAAATGGGCGACGGCTATTCCGGGCATTATCCCATGGACTACATCGACCCGTACTGGGATCGCCGGTATTGAGCCTGTGTCCACTTTTGTGTCCAGATACATCTAAATAATCTGTGTCCAGTTTAATAAACCTGGAAACAAAAACCCCGGAAGCCTTGAATTACTTGGCTTTCCGGGGCTTTCTTCTTCATGGGATTAGTAGGGCTCGAACCTATGACCTCCACGATGTCAACGTGGCGCTCTAACCAACTGAGCTATAATCCCTTACAAGGAACAGAAGTATTATAGCATATGCAGCCGGAAAATGCAATAGCAAATTCTCCCGATTGAAAACTTTTCCGGTTACTACTTGTACAATTCATGAGAATCGTGTATACTGAATACCTCTAAAGGAGAAAGCATTTAATTGGTAGGAAAAGGACGCACCGCCATGGTCAGGTGATAGCGGGACTTTGAAGAACACGGGAATTGGGGAGAGAAGAATGGCGCTGTTGATTTTTATGTTCTGGGTGGTGCTGAACGGCAGGTGGAGCCTGGAAATCACGTTGATCGGTGCGGGGGTGACGGCGCTTGCGTTCGTATTTATGTGCGCGGCGTGCGGATGGTCGCTGCGGAAGGAATGGAAATTCTATCAGGTGGGGCCGCGGCTGATCATGTACTGCTTCACGGTGATCGGCGAGATCATTAAAGCCAATCTGAAAATGTGCCAGGTGGTGTATTGGGGCGAAGCGGACGCGGTGGTTCGGGTGATACGAACGAAGCTCCAAACGCGGCTGGGGAAAATGGCCCTGGCGAACGCCATCACGCTGACGCCGGGCACCATCACTTTATCGGTGAAGGGTGACGAGCTGACCATCCACTGCCTGCGCCCTGAGTTGGCGGAGAAACTGGACGACCTGATCTTTGAAAAAAAGCTGCTGAAAATCGAGGAGGCGCTGCGTGGATAATCTGTATACGCTGCTTATGCAGGGGGCCCTGATCGTGCTGGGGCTGGGGCTGTTCGTGTGCCTGTACCGCGCGGTGCGCGGGCCGTCCACCTCGGACAGGATCGTTGCCATTAACATGACGGGCACGTTTACCATCGCCATCATTCTGTTTCTTTCGCTGCTGCTGAAGGAAGGGTATCTCATGGACATTGCCCTGATTTACGCGATGCTCAGCTTCCTGGCGGTGGTGCTGCTGTGCCGGATCTATATCGGCATTCACCGGGCAAAGAAGGAAAAGGAGGCGCGGAAAGGTGCTTGAATATATACGGCAGGCGGTGTTTGCGTTTCTGCTGCTGGCAGGGCTGGTGATCCAGATCACCGCCGTGATCGGAGTGAACCGCTTTCGGTTTTCCCTGAACCGTCTCCATCCGGCCGGTATGGCGGATACCCTGGGCTTACTGCTCATGGCGCTGGCGGCGGCGGTGTACGCTGGGTTTGATCCGGTCACGCTGAAAATCTTCTTTATCATCCTGTTTTTCTGGATCACCAGCCCGGTTTGCTCCCATCTTCTGGGCCGCCTGATTCGGGAAACGGATGAAAAGCATTATGAAGCGGAGGCGAAAGAATGGAAGCCCTGAACGCGATCCTGCTTTTATTCATGATCGTCTGCGCGCTGGCGGTTGCCTTCACAAAAAACCTGCTGGCCGCCGTGATTATTTTCATGGCCCAGGGATTGGCCATGTCCGTCGTGTGGGTCCTGCTTCAGTCGCCGGATCTGGCGATTACGGAAGCCTCAGTAGGTGCGGGCGTTTCCTCCATTCTGATGTTCGCGGCGCTCAGAAAAATCCATGCCATCAAGGAGAAGGGAGAGGCTGACGATGACGAAGAAGAAAAAAAGGAAGCCCTCTGAATCCTTTCTGGACTGGCTGGAAAACGGCGGCAGCATTTTGGATGCGGAGATGGAAGATGGTCTGCGGGAGGATATGCCAGCAGAAGAAAACCTTCCGAAAAAAAGTAAAACAAGAAAACAGAAATGTGTTTCAAAAACTGTCGAGAAGCCTCGGAAAGCCTGTGCCGACGCCTGGTGGTACCGGCTGCTGACCGTTCTGGTGATGGGAACGCTGATCTGGTTATTGACCGCGGCAGTGGACCGAATGCCGGAATTCGGCAGCGCGGATACTTTGATCGACAGCGAACTGACGGAATTTTATGTGGAAAAAACAAAGGAAGAAACCGGAGCGATGAACATCGTCACCGGCATCATCCTCAGTTACCGCGGCTTTGATACCCTGGGCGAAACCCATGTGCTGTTCATTGCTGTTTGCACAGTGCTGCTGATGCTGAGCATCTACGGCGAGCGGGATGAGGAAAGGCGGCTGCTTCGCGGAGAGGAAGAACGCCATTTTGAGCCGCAGGATGACGTGATCCTCCAATCCGCCGCCAGGCTGCTGACGCCGCTCATCTTTGTGTTCGGCCTGTATATCATTTTTAACGGACACCTGTCGCCCGGCGGCGGTTTTTCCGGCGGCGCGGTTTTAGGGGCGGGGCTGATCCTGTACCAGAACGCCTTCGGCTATGAAAAGATCGAGCGGTTCTTTACCTATAAAACCTTCAAATGCCTCTCCGTCTGCTGCCTGCTGTTTTACTCCCTGGCGAAGGGATACCACTTCTTTACCGGCGGAAATCACCTGGGCAGTTCTATTCCCATCGGCACGCCGGGGACTATCCTGTCAGGCGGTCTGCTGCTGCCGCTGAATTTTGCGGTGGGATGTGTGGTTGCCTGCGTGATGTACGCCCTGTTCACCATGTTCAGGAAGGGGGAATTCTGATGCTGTCCCGATTGATGACCCATCTGGACGAGGTAACGGCTGTGGCGCTGTTCAGCATTGGCTTTGCCCTGCTTCTGCTGGACAAAAACCTGATGAAAAAAGTCATCGGCTTTTCGATGATGGACAGCGGCATTTATCTGTTTTTAGCTTCCTATGGCTACATTGAATCGCGCCTCGCCCCTATTTATACGGAAGGAATTGCCGAGGCGAACGCTTACGTGAATCCGCTGCCCGCGGGGCTGGTGCTGACCGGTATCGTGGTAGGAGTCAGCGTGACCGCCGTGATGCTTGGCCTGACCGTGCGGCTGCATGAGCGCTATCACACCCTGGACATTGACGAGATCGCGGAGAAGATCCGGAGGGAGGGGAAATGACGGCTATGATCTGGCAGCACAGTCTTCCCCTGCTGATGATCGTCCTGCCGCTGATGTGCGCGGCGGTTTCCTCCGTGCTGAGGGGCGAAGCCGCGCGAAAAGTAATGGCGGCGCTGACCCTGCTGGAATGCCTTGGCATGGGGATATTGCTGGACTACACGCTGGCGCGGAATGAATCCTTTGTGTTTGCCATGGGCGATATCGGCGCGCCTTTCGGCAACGAATTGCGCGTCGGCCCCACGGAAGCGCTGGTGGGCCTGCTGCTTTCAGCGGTGATGTTCCTGTCATTGCTGGGCGGATGGAAGCAATTATCGGAGGATATCACGCCCAACCGGATGAACCTTTACGGCGCGGTGTACTGCCTGCTTACGGCTGCGATGGCGGCCATGGTGTTCACCAACGACCTGTTCACCGCCTATGTGTTCATCGAAATATCCACCATCGCCTCCTGCGCCCTGATCCTTTCCAGGAACAGGGGCGTCACCATGCTGGCTGCGACACGCTACATGATCATGAACCTGCTGGGAAGCGGCCTGTTCCTGCTGGGGCTGAGCATGCTTTACACCCTGACCGGTCATCTGCTGTTTCCGCAATTGGGAGAAGCAGTGCGGGATTTGGTGCAAAAGAACGCTTACCCCATGCCGCTGTACCTGTCTTTCCTGCTCATGACCATCGGCATTGCGATCAAAAGCGCTCTGTATCCTTTCCATACCTGGCTGCCCGGCGCGTACAGCACGGCCACGGCTGTCTCCAGCGCTGTGCTCAGCAGCGTGATATCAAAGATGTACATCTTCCTGCTGGTGAAGATTTTTTTCCGGGCGGCAGGCGCGGACGTGTTCGCCCGGCGCATCGAGGACGTCCTGCTCCTGTACGCCATCGCGGGCGTTCTTGCCGGTTCGGCTTACGCTATTGCCCAGCGCCATATGATGCGCATGATCGCTTATTCCTCGGTAGCGCAGATCGGGTATATTTTCCTGGGTATCGCCCTGGGGACAGAAGCGGGTTTTGCGGCGGCGCTGTTCCATTTGCTGGCTCATTCCTCCGCCAAGTCTATGCTGTTCCTGGCTGGCAATAAGTTAAGATGTGAGGCGGGCAGGGAAGATACCTTCCGCGCTTTGCGCGGCACGGCAAGAAAAGCGCCGCTGGCAGCGCTGGCGTTCCTGATCGGGGCCTGCTCGCTGGTGGGCGTGCCGGTGCTGGGCGGCTTTGCCAGCAAGGTGTTTTTATCCAAAGCCGCCATTGACCTGGGCGGCTGGCGTATGGTCGTGATCCTTTCCACTCTGGCGGTCAGCACTGCGCTGAATGTGGCGTATATGCTCCGCGCGGCGCTGACGCTTTACAGAACCGGGGAGGAAGAAGCGCCTGAATCCAAAACGAAAGACGTGCCTTTCGCGTTCGCCATGGTGATCCTGATCGTCATCAATATCGCCCTCGGTGTTTTCGGCGGCGCGGTCGTGGGCTGGATACTGCAGGGCATTTCTATTTTCGCATAATGCGGATAGGGGGAAATATACATGAATTTATTGATGGTATTCGCAATTCTGCTGCCCATTGTGATGGCCTGTATGTGGCGCTGGCTGCGGCTGACGGGCGAAGCCCTGCATAAGGCGTCCTTCAGCACCATCCTGGCGGGCGCCGTGCTGGCTACCGCCTGCGCGCTGATTCCGAATATGCCGCAGATCTGCCTTCGTTGGACGGATATGCTGGCTTTCTCTTTCCGGGTAGACGGGGTGAGCCGCATCTGGCTGCTGCTGCTGGCTGTCATCTGGCCCGGCGTGGGGCTTTATGCCCAGGAATACCTGGAGCATGATGAAAACCCCGCCCGCTTCTTCCTGTTCTATACAGTCACGCAGGGTGTGCTCCACGCGCTGGTGATGGCGGGCAACCTGGTCACCTATTATATGTTCTATGAGGCCATGACCCTGCTCACTGTGCCGCTGGTGCTGCATAACCGGGATAAGGAGGCCGTGGCCGCCGCGATCAAGTATCTGATCTATTCGGTGATCGGCGCATCTGCTGCCCTGATCGGCATTTTCTACATCGGCGCAATCGGCGGCACCGGGGATTTTGCCTCCGGCTTAGTCACCGCCCAACAGACCGCCGGGAAGGAAGGCTTGACCATGGCCATCTTCCTGACCATGCTGATCGGCTTTGGCGTAAAAGCAGGCATGTTTCCCCTGCACGGATGGCTCCCCACTGCCCACCCGGTGGCTCCCGCACCGGCCAGCGCCGTGCTGTCCGGCGTCATCACCAAGATGGGCGTGCTGGGCATTGTGCGGGTACTTTTCTGCATAGCGGGCGCGGACAGGATCCGCGGCACCTGGGTGCAATACACCATGCTGGCGCTGACGCTGACGACCATCCTCATGGGCTCGCTGCTGGCGCTCAAGGAAAAAAAGCTGAAAAAGCGTCTGGCCTATTCTTCAGTTTCCCAGGTTTCCTATGTACTGTTCGGCCTGTTCACCTTAACGGAATGGGGCTTCGTCGGGGCCATGCTGCATGTGATCTTTCATTCCCTGATGAAGAATACCCTGTTCATGGGGGCCGGCTGCATCATTCATAAGACCGGAAAGAACCGGGTGGATGAGATGGAGGGCCTTGGCAAGCGCATGCCCTGGACGTATGCTTTCTTCACCGTGGCTTCCCTGGGCCTGGTCGGCATCCCGCCTACCGGCGGCTTCATCAGCAAATGGAATCTGGCGCAAGGCGCGTTGGCCACCGGCCTGTCCTTCAGCTGGATCGGCCCCACGGCGCTGTTGATTTCCGCCGTGCTGACCGCCGCGTATCTGTTTACCGTGGTGATCAAAGGCTGCTTCCCCGGCGAGGACGTAAAGCCCGAGCCGAACTGCGAAGCCGGCTGGAAGATGCTTTTGCCCATGGGTATATACTCCGCGCTGATCGTGCTGCTGGGCATGTTCTCCGGGCCGATCATTGCCTATTTCCAGTCTGTGGCCCAAATGCTGCTGTAAGGAGTTTGCCATGCAACTGCTGATGTGCGCGCTGCTGCCGGTGCTGCTGGGGGCGCTGCTGCGCCTGATTCATAAGCTGCCCCGGGGAGCGCGAATGTGCTTCGCCCTGCTGTCCGCCCTTCTGACCTCCGTATGCGTGGGATATCTGTCGTTCACGGACGGCGGGGAAAGGTACGAGCTGTTCCGGCTGTCGGAGCAGTTTGTGTTTGCCCTGCGGCTGGACGGGGCGGGCATGGTGTATATCGGTCTGGCGGCAGCGCTGTGGCCCATTTCGGTGCTGTACGCTATTGAATACATGCGCCATGAAAAGCGGGAGGGGAACTTCTTTTCCTGGTATCTGGCCGCTTACGGCGCATCTGTGCTGCTTTCGGCGTCGGACAACTTGTTCACGCTCTATATTTCCTATGAATTGCTCACGCTCTTCACCGTTCCGCTGGTGTGGCATATACAGGACGACGCGTCCACAAAAGCCGCGTTCCGGTACATGCTGTATCTGATCGGCGGCGCTGCGCTGGGCTTTATGGCCATGCTGGGCCTGAGCGATTTTGGGCTGGGTGCCTTCGGAAGAAATCCTGTTTTACCGGAAGGCGCGGACATGGGCTGGTTCCGGGTATTATGTCTGCTGGGCTTCCTGGGCTTCGGCGTGAAAACGGCGGTGCTGCCCTTGTCCCGGTGGCTCCCGGTGGCTTCCGTAGCGCCCACGCCTGTAACCGCGCTGCTGCACGCTGTGGCTGTGGTAAACGCGGGCGTGTTAGCGGTTGCGCGCTTCCTTTACTACACGGTACCGCTGGACGCATTGCGGGGCACTTGGGTACAGACGGCCATGCTTATCCTCTGCGCCGCCACGGTGCTATTTGCCTCCGCGATGGCAGTGCGGGAACAGCATTTAAAGCGCCGCCTTGCCTGGTCAACCGTGAGCAACCTGAGTTATATGCTGCTGGGCCTGTCGCTGATGACGGAACATGGCATGGCCGCTGGGCTTTCCCACATGGTGTTTCACGGACTTATGAAAATCATCCTGTTCTTCTGCGCGGGCGCGGTGCTGACGCAGACGGGTTTCACCCTTGCCCGGCAAACCCACGGCCTGGGGCGGCAGATGCGGGTAACATTCTGCGCGTTCACCGTTGCGGGCCTTTCCCTGATGGGCGTTCCGCCGCTGCCGGGGTTTGTGAGCAAATATGCCCTGGCCACAGCCGCTTTTACCTTGAATAATACCTGGGCTTTTATCGGCGGCATCGCGCTGCTGGTGTCTTCGGTGCTGACGTGTATTTACATTTTTACTGTCGTGTTTCCTGCATACTTTCTGCAGCCGGCCAGAACTGGGGCGGATCAGCCGCATGATCCCGGCCCCTGTATGAAAATTTCGCTGATTCTCCTTTGCCTGCTTCTGATTGCCGCAGGCATGTGCGCGGGCCGTATCATGGAGTGGCTGACTGTCCTCGCGGAAGGAGGTATCGTATGATCCTAATGCTGGCGCTTCCGCTCATTGGCGCGGTGATCGCCCCGCTGATGGGAAAAATCCGCGGCGGGCTGCGGGAATTGTTCCTGCGCCTGTTCACCCTGGCCGAACTGGCCTTGGCAGGATTCCTCTTCTACCGGGTGTGGAACGGAGAAGAAATGTTCCTGTGGTTCCCTTCCATGCTGGGCTTGGGGCTGTATTTCTATGTGGATACCTTCCGGGCGCTGTACGCTTTGCTGGCCTGCTTCATGTGGGCGCTGGCCTGCCAGTTTTCCTTGGAATACTTCGCCGGGCATGGGGGAAACCGGGGGCGGTACGCCTGCTTCACACTGATCACGCTCTGCGGCGTGGTGGGCGTGTTCTTCTCCGACGACCTGTATACCACTTTCGTATTTTTTGAAATCATGTCCATTGCTTCTTATCCCTGGGTGGCCCATGAGGAAACGCCTGGCGCCATGCGGGCGGCGCAGACCTACCTGGGCGTATCCGTTGCCTGCGGCATGGTGACGCTGATGGGCATGTTCCTGGCCTGGAAGGAAATGGGCAGCCTGGCCTTTGACGCGCTGCGGGCCAACAGCGGGAACCCCAGGCTGATTCTTCCGGCCTGCCTTATGCTGGTGGGTTACTGCGCGAAGGCCGGCATGGTGCCGCTGCATATCTGGCTCCCGAAAGCGCATCCCGTGGCCCCGGCGCCGGCCAGCGCCTTGCTTTCCGGCATGCTGACCAAAACCGGCCTGTTCGGCGTGATCGTGATCGGGATGAACATTTTGGGCGATAACTCGGTTTTCGGCCACGTCATACTGGGCCTTGGCCTGTTTACGATGACACTGGGGGCGGTATTGGCGGTATTCTCCGTGAACCTGAAACGCACGCTGGCCTGTTCTTCGCTTTCCCAGATCGGCTACATCACCGTGGGCCTGTCCTGCGCCATGCTGCTGGGACATCACGGCGCGCTGGCCGCTGCGGGAGCGGTTGGGCATATGGTGAACCATTCGCTGCTGAAGCTGTGCCTGTTCCTGTGCGCGGGCGCTGTATACATGAAAGCCCATACCCTCGATTTAAACGACCTGCGGGGCTTTGGCCGGGGAAAGATACTGCTGCATATCGTTTTCCTGCTGGGCGCTTTGGGCCTGGCGGGCGTGCCGGGGCTGAACGGGTACACCAGCAAAACGATGATCCATGAAGGGCTGGTGGAGCTGGCTGAGGAGATCGAAGGCTTTTCCGTATATCGCTTTTGCGAGTGGGTGTTCCTGTTCGCTGCCGGGCTGACCACGGCGTATATGCTGAAGCTCTACATTTGCCTGTTCTGGCAGAGGAATACGGATGAACACAGGCAGGCGCATTACGATGAACTGGGCCATGGATGCAGCATGACCTTCCGTTCCGCCCTGGTGCTGCTGCTGACGGTCGTTCCCCTGCTGCTCATCGGCCTTCAGCCGAATCATATACTGCTGCCGCTGACACAGGCAAGCGCTTCTTTCCTGAACCGGCCAGCGCTCATTCACGAAGTGATGTTCTTTTCGCCCGCCAACCTGATGGGCGGCGGGATCAGCTTGGTGATCGGTGTGGCGGTGTACCTGCTGTTTGTTCGCACGGCGCTGTACAGCCGGGGAAAGGGCTACCTGAACCGCTGGCCGAAATGGCTCGACCTGGAAGAGTTTTTTTACCGCCCGGTCTTCGCCCGATTCCTGCCATGGTTGGGCACCACGGCTGCCGCATTCCTCGATTATATTCCAAACAGCAGGCTGGTCACGGTGTGGATTCCAAACAGTATCGCAGCAGTTTTTTCCTTTATGGACCGCTTGCCGGACAGCAGACTGGTCGCTGAATGGATCCCCAAAGGGATCACAGCGGTATTCTCCTTCCTGGATCATCTGCCGGAAAGCTGGTTCTTTATGAAGCTTCTGCCCGGCGTATGCGTAGCGGTCAGCCGGGTGTTCGATTCGCTCATGGATACAGTGCTGCTCTTCTTCCGATCCCTGTTCCTGACCAGTCGGACGGATTTGCAGTTCGCCAAAGACCATAATCCCATTACCCGCCTGTCCTGCGCCATCACGGAAACGCTGTATCAGGCGGGGCTGGTTCCCGGCAGGCTGGTTCGCCGTAATCCCGATGAAACGCAGTACGGCAATTCTCTCACCAACGCCATTTCTTTCGGTTTGCTCATCACGGCCATCGGCATCGTGGCGGCGATCCTGTATGTGTTCATCCGTATGGGAGTTTAAATAGGAGGCGCTTCAAGTGAACTGGCTCAATCAACTGGAACGGAGGCTGGGGCGGCATTACATCCCCAACCTGATGAAATACCTGTGCTTTGCCATGCTGGGCGTGTTCGTTCTGGAATACCTGCCCCTGTACCGCAGCGCGTATCAGCTTTTGTACTTTAACCGGGAGCTGATCCTGCGGGGTGAAATCTGGCGGCTGATCACGTTCATTTTCCTGCCGCCCAGCAGCAGTATCATCTGGATCCTGTTCAGCCTGTATTTTTATTACTTCCTCGGGACGGCGCTGGAATCATACTGGGGCAGCGCACGGTTTAACATCTATTACGCCATTGGAATACTGGGAAACATTATTTCCGGCTTTATCATGGGCGTGGCTACCAACGAATACTTGAACCTGTCGCTGCTGCTGGCATTCGCCGTGCTGTATCCGGAGCATGAGATCCTGCTTTTTTTCTTCCTGCCGGTGAAAATGCGGTGGATCGGCTGGGCCTGGGGCGCATATCTGATATATCAGCTCGTGATCCTGCCTCTGCCTTACAAACTCTCCCTGGTTTTCTCTCTGCTGCCCTTTATCCTGTTCTTCGGAAAACAAGCCTGGCTGCAGGCGCGGATGGATTTCCGCCGCGTCCTGCGCTGGATCAATATCCATAGAAACTGATGCGCGTTCATTCCAAAAACGGCGCGGCTCCCGATTTGCGGAGCCGCGCCGTTTTGTCTGTAAAAAATCAGGTATTGTGCGCATGCTGGGATTCTTCCCTTGCGCAGGAGGCGATGTTCATGGCGTGGTCGGCCACGCGTTCCAGGCAGTTGATGGCTTCCAGGAAAATGACGCCGGACTTGGGCGTGCATTTGCGCTCCTTCAGCCGGTCGATGTGCTTTTTGCGCAGGGCTTCGGTCATCTCATCCACCTTTTCCTCCGCTTCCTTCAGAGAATCCATGATAGAGTCGGGAATGCCCCATTCCTCCAGGCCCTCCAGGGCGGCGTCCAGCACTTGAATGGTGTATTCAAACAGCCCTTCCAGCTCCTGGGTGGCCTTTTCGGACATCTTGGCGTTGCGGTCGATCCGCTCATGGGCCAGGTTCAGCAGGTTCATGGCGTGGTCGCTGATGCGCTCGATGTCGGTGACGACGTGGAACAGATTGGCGATGCGCTTGCTTTCATGCTCGCTCAGTTCCAGCGGCATCACGGAGACAAGGCCTTCGGTGATCGCTTCTTCCAAATAGTCGGCCAAATCCTCATGGGCGATGATCTTCTGCTCCTGGGAAAGATCGAGGGTACTCAGGGCGTCAATGGCAAGGATCAGGTGGTCATGGGTTTCGCGGCCCATGCGGCACACCTCGCGGTACAGTTGCTCAGCCGCCAGGGAGGGGGTTTTCAGCAGGCGTTCGTCGTAATACATCATCTTGAGCTTGTTTGTTTCTTCCTCTTTGCTGGGCACAGCCAGGCAGGCCAGCTTCACCAGCAGGTTGCCGAAGGGGAAGAGGATGGCGGCACTGATGACGCTGATCGAAATGTGCATCATGGACACACACAGCTTGGGATTGCCCGGAAGCAGCATTTCCGCCCATTGTGTAAGCGGCAGGATGAGGCTCAGAATCAGAAAGATCGAAGCGCTGATGAGGTTAAAGATCAGGTGGATCATGGCGGTGCGTTTGGCGGCTGTGCGTGAATTGGCCATGGAGAGCAGCGACGGCGTACACGCGCCGATCTTCGCGCCCAGCAGCAGGTACAGTACACCCTGCATGCTGATCAGCCCGCTGGCAGCCAGCACCTGCACGATACCGACGGATACAGAGGAGCTTTGCAGCAGTGCCGTCACCAGCATACCTACGATCAAACCCAGAATGGGATTTCGCACACCCTGCATCAGCTCCAGAAACACGGGCCATTCCTTGAGGGGCTCCGTGGAGGAGCTCATCAGATCCATACCGATAAACAGCACGCCCAGGCCCATGCAGACCGTTCCCGCCTGCTTGACCGTTTCTTTTTTTTCAAACACCGTCATCATCAGGATACCGATGAAAGCAAACACAGGGCCGGGGTCGAATTTGATGGACAAGAGCAGCGACGTGACCGTCGTGCCGATATTCGCGCCCATGATGACGCCGACGGACTGGGCCAATGTGAGCAGCTGCGCGTTCACAAAGCCCACCACCATGACCGTCGTCGCGCCGGATGACTGGATGATGGCGGTCACGCAAATGCCTGTCAGCAGCGCAATGAAGCGGTTCCGGGTCATCATGGAGAGGAAATTTTTCAGCTTCGGCCCTGCCGCCCGCTCCAGGCCCTCACCCATGGTGCGCATGCCGAACAGGAAAAAGGCCAGGCCGCCCAGCAGCGTCAGCACACTTTGAAAATTCATACGTTCCTCCTGCGTTGCCTTTGCATTGCAAGGCGGTTGGTTCTGCGGCTCAAGCCGGCGCGGCGCCCGGGGAAGTGTTTGATTCCGCTGCGGACACCGGGTTCCATCCTGCTGGCGGGAGCGCACCAGGTTTTCGGCTGAAGCGCGCCAAAGCGTTCTGTCACGATGTACTGGTATGAGGCCAGCGCGTTTGTACCGACGGGGCCGCACAATTTGTGGGGGAGGGCCAGGGCGCTTAAAAACGCCATGGAAAACGTTTTGCTGCCATACGCCTTGATGAGGAGGGAAACGCGGTATTGCAGCGCCGAAAGCGTTTGCTGGGGAGGAGTTTCATTGCCGGAAGCCAGGGTATAGCCCTGCTTTACCTTCCGGATGAGAAACCGAAGCAGGTCATCTCCGCGTCCGCTGAAAGCGGACAGGATCCGGTTAGGAAGAAAACTACCCATCAGCCGGTTGAGGGCAGCCAGCGTTTCTCCATGGGCTGTGTCCTGGATGGCCAGCAAAACAGCCAGCACCGTCAGGAATGCGCCGCCTGAGTCCGTCACGTTGCGGGTAACAGCGAGCAGCGCGCGGAATGCTTCGCTTTCTCCTTTATGTCCATAGCACCGGGTCCGCATCTCTTCATCCGGGTAATATATGCGGCATCGGCCGAAATGCAGCAGCGCGCCTGTGCGGGGAAACACATCGTCCGCGTTGATGATGTGGAAAAGGGGGAAAGCGGCCAACTCGCAGGGGGGATGATGGTACAGCACGCTGGGGGACGCGAAGCCGACGCCGATCATATTCTGCCGAAGCACCCCGCGCTGAATGGCCAGGAAAGCAAACAGCTGCATGATGGCGCCGCCCTGGCTGTGCCCGGCCATCCAAATGCGGAATCGGCTGGTGGGCCTTCTGCATTCCTTCAAAATGTCCGCGAACGTCAGCCGATCGACGCCCAGGTCTTTTGCTGTTTCGGGAAACTGGATCGCTTCGCAGTTCTCTTCAAACTGTTTTGTCAGCTGCAAAAAACCGTCGTGCATCTGGTTGGCGCGGTTGACGCGGAAATTGGAGATCCAGTCGTACACGCGTTTCCCTGTTCCCATAAATCCTACCGCGGCCAGGTATTGCCCGCTCCACAGCGGATGCAGCATTACCAGCGCTTTGCAGGTATCGCTCCCCTCCCGCTGACGAAGCGTGCCCATGATCTGGCTGATGGGATTCTTCCTTTTCAGTCGCATCTTTGCCAGCTGCTGATAGTATTCGCTCATCAGCTCGTCCACAGGCCCGCCGCCTTCGGTGTTATTAACAGCCTGGCCTGTCAACAGTTTATTGTCCACTTGGTAGGAAAAATCGCGCCACCCGGCTTTCTGCCACAGGTCAGTATCCATATTGTAGGCTGTGGCAGCCAATTCAAGCGACAGCATCGCCATATCGCGGGAAAACGCAGGCTGCAGCAGGCCGTTCACTTCCTCCCACGGCATGCACAGCGGCGTGATATCGCTCAGATCATATCCTGTAAACTGTCCGGGTACGGACATGCGCAGATCCTCCTTCATAGTTTTCCAACCTATCCCATGCTATCATACCATAATGCGCATCGGGAAACAAGCTGTTTTGCGGAATTTGCGCTATTTTGCTGTTTTTGGGCGTTTTGAAAAGAATAAAAACGGCCTGGCAGAAAAAGCCGGGCCGTTCGATTAAAGGAAAGCGGTTTTGTTTAATCCAGATACCCTGCGCGGGCTTTGATATTGAAGCGTTTCTCCAATAGATGCATCTGCTCGTCGGTGATAGTGTTCAGGCGGGGAAGATGCGCGATCTTCATATAGATTTCAGCGGCTTTTTCGGCGGTTTCGATGAGGCCGAAGGTTTCGTCCAGATCGGCGCCCGCGCCGTAAATCCCGTGCTGGCTCCACACTACCAGGCGCGCGGTGAGCATTTTTTCCGCGGTTGCTTCTCCGATCTCATTGGTGCCGCAGAGCATCCAGGGCAGCACGTTTACGCCCTCGGGGAACACAACGATGCACTCGGTGCACATCTGCCAGAGGGTACGGGTGAAGGCTTTCTCGTCCAGGTCATGAACATAGGTCATGGCCAGGAGGTTTGCGGGGTGACAGTGCATCACCACGCGGTTATTGGGGTTCACCTTCAAGCGGGCAACATGGCTCATCATGTGGGCAGGGAATTCGCTGGTAAAGCTGCCGCCGTCATCAAAGCCCCAGATCAGCTCGGCCAGCCCGCCGTTAGCGGTAACGCGGATGATGCCCAGGTTTACTTCAGGAGCATACTGCACGTTTTTGAAATATTTTCCTGTGCCCGTGACGAGAAAAAGCTTTCCGTCCAGTTCCGGCGCGGTGAAGCCCGTGGGGATTCTCAGTTTCACATGGTTCGGGTCCAGATAATCCTTCACGTCCGATTCATCCAGCATCAGGCTCACGTTGCCGCCGTTGCGCTCATCCCAGCCGTGGGCGTACATGTTGGTGATGGTGCGGATCATGTCCACCATAAAAGGCGCGGTCAGAATGTCCTTCATTTTCTGTTCACCAGCACTTTCTGCTCATATTCCACAATCTGCGGGAACCATTCCCCGTCGGCAGGCTTGCCGCAGCGGCGGCAGTATTCGTCCCAGATTTCACCGAAGGGCAGGGTCTTAAACTCTTCCTGGCGGACCATCAGTTCCGTGAAGCAGCCTTCGTCCTGGAGTTTTTTCAAGCTTTCGGCGGGGGAGAGCAGGGCGGAAAGCAGGGCCTTCTGCACGTTGCGGTACCCCGTCACCCAGGCGGAAATGCGGTTGATAGAAGCGTCGAAGTAGTCCAGCGCGATGTTTACCCGGCCGTCCAGGCCGCCGCAGCGCACGATCTCCTTGGCAATTTCCTTGGTTTCGTCGTCAAAGAGTACCACGTGGTCGCTGTCCCAGCGGATGGGGCGGGTGATGTGGAGCGCGATTTCGGGGAAGAAAGCCAGCAGGGCAGGGATCTTGTCGGACACCACTTCGGTGGGGTGATAGTGGCCGTTGTCCATGAGGGGGATACACTTGTCCATGTTCATGGCGGCATAGGACAGGGAAAACTCCGCGCTGCCTACGGTGTATGCTTCTACGCCGATCCCGAATACCTTGCTTTCCACGCAGGGCTTGACCTTTCTGAAATCGTACGGCTCAGAGAGGATTTCGTCAATGCTTTCGCGGTAACGCACGCGGGGTCCCATCCTGTCGGCGGGCACATCTTTGAAGCCGTCGCCCGTCCAGATGTTCATGGTGCAGGGCTGGCCCAGCTCATCCGCCAGATAATTGGAAATGCGGATGCATGCTTTCCCGTGCTCGATCCAGAATTTGCGGGTTTCTTCATTGGGGGAGGCCAGCGTCAGGGGATCGCACTTGGGATGGGAGAAGAAGGTGGGGTTAAAGTCGCATCCGAGGCCGCGCTCCTTGCAAAAGTCCACCCACTTTTTAAAATGCCTGGGTTCCAGCTTGTCCCGGTCAGCCCACTCGCCGTTTTCAAAAATCGCGTAGCTGGCGTGCAGGTTCATCTTGGGCGTGCCGGGGATCAGGGAAAGCACCTGATCCAGGTCTGCCATCAGTTCTTCCGGAGTGCGGGCGCGGCCCGGATAGTTGCCTGTGGTCTGGATGCCGCCGGTGAGGGGCTTGCTGGGGTCGGTGTCAAAGCCGCGCACGTCGTCCCCCTGCCAGCAGTGCAGCGAGACCGGTACGGTCCTGAGCTTTTCTATCGCTGCTTCCACATTCACGCCCATGGCTTCATACCGTTTTTTTGCTTCTTCGTAACTCATTTGCCCGCCTCCATTTGAATTTTTAAATTGCCAAGCGCCGTTGCCTCAATGGGCAGGGCGATCACTTGCTTGCCGGTGGCTTCCTCCGTGAGCCTGTTCAGGAACCCGTTTTTGGCCCCGCCGCCCACGATGTACAGCTTCTGATAAGTCCTGCCCGTATTGCGCTCGATTTCATCAATCGCCTGCTTGTAGCCCTGGGCCAGGGAACGGTATGCGCAGCGGAAATACCCCATTTCGCACTTTGGCGGATGGGGAAGCCGGGCGTCGAACGCGGCTTTCATGCTTTCCGGAGCCAGGAAAATGGGGTCGTACACATCCACCGTATGGTCAAAATGCTTTTCTTCGGCTTCGGCGGTGATTTCGCGCCAGGGCTTTCCGGGGCAGAGTTCATCCCGCAGGCGGTTGACCAGCCACATGCCCATGATGTTTTTCTGATAGCGGTTATAGCCCACGCCGCCCTCATTGGAGTAGTTCGCCGCCTGGCTGGCCGCATCCGTGATGGGCTTTGGAGTTTTTACACCCAGCAGGCTCCAGGTTCCGGAGGAAATATAGAGTTCATTGCCCTCCATGGGGATGCCCTCCACTGCGCTGCCGGTGTCGTGGGTGGCGCAAAGCATGACCTTGATGCCCTTGTATTCCCCGACGGCCGTGCCGGGCTGCCGCAATGGCTTAAAAAACCTTTTGGGCAAATCAAGCGCCTGGATGACAGCTTCGTCATATGTTCCCGTCGCCGCGCTGACCATGCCGCCTGTGGTGGCGTTGGTGTATTCATGGGACACAATTCCGGTCAGCCCGAAGATCAGGTATTCCGGGATCATCAGAAAATCGCTGGCCTTGTCCAGGCGCCCGGCCAATTTGTCGGCATACAGCTGATAAATCGTATTAAAGGGCTGGAATTGGATCCCCGTGCGGCGGTACAGCTCCGCAAAGGGTATCTTTTCGTGCACTTTGGGGATGATTTCCTCCGTCCGGCTGTCCCGGTAAGCGAAGCAGGGAAGAATGGGATCGCCGCCGTCCATCAGCACATAGTCCACGCCCCAGGTGTCGATCGACAGACTTTCGATCTTCGGGTATGCTTTCAGCGCTTCATTGATGCCCTTTTTCACATGATCCAGCAGCGCGCGGATATTCCACACCAGATGCCCGTTTTCCGTTTCCACGCCGTTTGGAAAGCGGTACACCTCTTTGGTCTGAATCTGCCCATCCTCCAGCCAGCCTGCAATGTGCCGCCCGGAGGAAGCGCCAATGTCTACGGCCAGATAATACTTCATCGCGCTTGTTTCATTCCTTCCAGTAGAATATCGCGTCAGTTGGCTGCCGGGTCGATGATGGATACATCGATGCGGGGATAGCTCCTGACGTTGCCGTCGTCGCTGAGCACGGTATAGGTGCTTGCGGTGGTGCCGTAGACTTTCACTTTGCTTTCATTGGGGTAGTTGGGCTTTTCCTGGCAGATCAGATAGCAAATATCCTTATAACTGCTGCCAGATTTGGTAAGCGCCAAAGTGACCACCCATTCATTGAGGCTCTGGGTGGTACTGGTGATATAGCCTTCCAGCCAGACGCTTTTGCCCTGGTTTTCTGTTTTGGCCAGATTGGCGTAAGCGATTTTCTTGGCATTTGCGCGGATCTTTTCTCCCCGCTCGGAATCGGAATAGGTGCGGGTGCCGGAATAGGAGAAGGTGCGCTCGTGCATGCCCTTTTTCGTTACGGTGAGCACGAAGGTATAGGTGCCTTCCGCCGATGTATCCACCTTAAAGCTGAATTTATCGCCCCCGACCGTCTTATTGTAGGATATAGGTCCGGAGACATTCAGCTGGATTTTCGCGCCGGCTTCGGCGATGCCGGACACGACGGTCTCATCGTTCAGCGATTCTCCGGGCGACTGCTGCACTTCGACAGAAAGCAGGCCCTGCTTGAATGTGACGGAATACAGCCGCTGCGCGGTGATGGACCCTTCCAGCTCCGCTGTCAGGGTAAGGGAATATACGCCCTGGCTGGGCAGCTTTACCTTGATGGAGAAGTTGCCGCTGTTGTTTGCCTCGCTTGAGAAGGTCTGGCCGCCGGTGGAGCCCAGGGAAAACAGCGTGGCTGTTACCTTGGCCTTTTTCGCAGTCGTGCCTTTGATGGTAAACGTATCTTCGCTGGTTTCGGTGGGCGGCGCGCTGGTGAGCGACAGCTTGATGGGCAGCGAAGGCATGGGCAGGATCTCCGTGAATTCCCAGGTCTTCATCACCTTTTCCAGCAGCGTGTTGTCTGCCGCCTTGGGCGTGCGGTTTCGCACCTGCAGATCCAGCGTGATGGTGTAGCCGTTCCGTATGGTGCGGCGCTGGTAGCCCGCGCAGACCAGTTCGCCCTCCTGCCGCAGCGTATATTCCGTCTGAAGGAAGCGAAGAACGTTCTTGCCGTAATTGGCCCACTTGGCGGAAGAATACGAATAACCCAGTATGCCGTAGGCGGAGCCGTTGGTGTGGGAGGTGCGGAACTCCTTGCGCATGGCTTCGTCCTGGTTGTTTAAGTCAAAGTATGTCTGTCCGTCCACGTCCCGCAGGGCGGTAATCACCAGGGTGCGGCTGTTGTCCTCGTCGTAAGCCATCAGCAGGATACCTTCCTGATCAAAGCTGTTGGACAATGCGTCGTGATCCAGGTCATGGGCTTCCAGCCACGCCCGGTTCGTGCCCAGGTTATAAGGCGTGAGCACCATTTCAAATTCTTCCGGAATCGCCACCTGGGCGCGGACGTCGCCGAAAGTATACGTCTCCGCCAGGGCGGAAATGGAAAATGCGAGCGTCAGCACCAGCACCGAAATAAGGACAAACAGGTATTTCCGCGGCATATGCGTGCCTCCCTTCGTATCGCGGCCATGATCATGGCATGGACTCGTAAGCAAGAAAAATCGCGCTTTTCGGCATCCACTGTATTTTAGCATACTTTATTCTCCTTTTCAACCGTCCTTTGCGGCTGTGAATGTAAAGTTTCATAGATTCCCTTGAAATGGAAAATTATTCAAAATTTTATGCCGACAGGAAAAACGGGATGACAAAAGGCCGATAATATGCTATAATTTGCACGTTTGGTGGAATGATTTACCGACGCGATGCATGAAAAGGAGTATTTATGAGCATTAAAGTAACCTCAGACAGCACCTGTGACTTAACGCCGGAGCTGCTTTCACGCTATAACGTGACGCTGACGCCCCTCTCCGTGATCAAGAACGGCGAATCTTTTCTGGATGGCGTTGACATTACCCCTGAAGATATTTACCGCCATGTGGACAACGGCGGTACGCTGTGCAGCACGTCGGCGGTGAACGTGGACGGCTACCGCAAGCTGTTCAAGGAGCTTTCGGCACAGTACGAGGCGGTGATCCACATCACCATCGGGGCGCAGTTTTCCGCCTGCTATCAAAATGCTTCCATTGCCGCGTCCAATTTCAAAAATGTGTATGTGGTGGACAGCATGAACCTTTCCACCGGCCAGGGGCATCTGGTGATCGAGGCCTGCGAGCTGGCGGCCCAGGGTATCTCCGCGGTTGAAATCTGCGCCCGGCTCAATGAACTGCGCGGACGGGTCTTCGCCAGCTTTATTTTGGATCGGCTGGACTATATGCAAAAGGGCGGGCGCTGCTCCTCCATCGTGGCGCTGGGGGGCAAGCTGCTGCACATCAAGCCGCAGATCGCCGTGGTGGACGGCAGCATGAAGATGGTGGACAAATATCGCGGCAGCCTGGAAAAGTGCGTGGATAAATACGTGAAAGGCCTGCTCAAGGACAGGAAGGATCTGCGCCTGGACCGTATTTTCATCACGCATTCTCCAGTGTCTGAGGAGGCGGTGCGTATCGCCCGGGAAACCATTAAAAAGTATGCGGACTTCAAGGATGAAAATATATTCGAAACAAGCGCCAACTGCACCATCGCCTGCCACTGCGGGCCCGGTACACTGGGCGTGCTGTTTATGACAAAATAAGGCTTGGGAATCTTCGCTCAATCATCTGCACGGCCGCAAAGTGGGCCAGCGCAAAAATAGCACGGGATTTTCTGCAGTTCCAAAAAAGAAGACAGCCATGCCGGACGATTGTCCCGCATGACTGTTTTCTGTTTATTCGGCCAGCCACACACGCATTTCGCCTTTGCCCCGATTGTTCCAGGCAAAGTAGGGAATGAGGGTGATTTCGGTTTCCTCCGTTTCAGCGGGGGTCCAAGGCATGTAGAGCGGTGCGTTTGCGGCAGGCTCCTTCAAACGCCTGCCGGGCAGGGTCATGGCGGGCAGGGTCATGCCATCGATCAGCATGGTTTTTTCCCGGGCTTCCGCCACCTGGTCAGGCAGGACGCGGAGCAAGTGCAGGTTCTTTCCGTTGTCCGCTTCCTCGGCACAGAATACCAGCGGGCCGCGGGTAAAGCACACCTGGCCCATCGTTTCTTTTACCAGCGGGGAGGCTTTTAACGCCTTGACGGGCATGGTGAAGTGAATGGTGATCTGGTCGCCCTGCTTCCAGATGCCCTTGGCGTACAGATAGCCGTTTTCACTCCAGCTCTTCACGCCGGCAGGAATCTTCACCTGCGCGTTGCCGGCCCAGGCAGGGTCTCGGAATGCCAAGGTGCCCACCGCCTGCCCGTCGGCGACGGAAATCCGCACGTCGCCGTTTTTCAGCAGATCGGCTTCCATGCGAAGGGACATGGAAGTGCCGCCCAGGTTCACGGTCAGGTCGCTGCCGATATAGAGGTGGAAATACAGGGTATCCTTGGTCTGCGTGACGATGTACTGGCCCAGGGAAGATACGATGCGGGCAATGTTGGGCGGGCAGCAGGCGCAGCCGAACCACTTTTGGCGTACGGGCTTTACATGGGAGAGCCGCGCGTCGGTTTCACAGGCGGCAGGAACGGCCTCCAGCGGGTTGACGTAGAAGAAGCTCTGCCCGTCCAAGGCCATACCGGCCAGAACGGTATTATACAGCGCCTGCTCCATCACGTCGGCGTAACTGCTTTGGGGCTTGAGCTGCAGCATCCTCCGGGCGAAGAAAGCCAGGCCGATAGCCGCGCAGGTTTCGGAATACGCGGTGTCGTTGGGCAAATCGAAGGGACGGGAGAAGGCTTCGCCTACATGGGTTGCGCCGACGCCGCCGGTGATATACAGCTTTTCCCGAACGACGGACTGCCATAGCCTATCGCAGGCCGCTTCCATTTCGGCATCGTCGCACAGCCGCGCTTCATCCGCCATGCCGCTGCACAGGTACATTTGCCTGACCGCGTGGCCCACCGCTTCCTTCATGTCCCGTACAGGCATATTTGCCTGGTAGTATTCATACCGCTCCGCGGAAACGGGAAGCTCGGGCAGGCCTTTTGCCGCGCGGCGGCGGTTTTCCTCCTGCGCGAAGGTGCTGGGCTCCGTGCCGCGGACATCCAGGAAGAACTTTGCCAGGTCACGCCATTGTTCTTCTCCTGTTTCTTCATACATCCGCATGAGCGCCATTTCGGCGATTTCATGGCCGGGGCAGCCGCGTTCTTTATCCGGGCCGTATTTGGAAGAGATGCACTCCCCAAACCGCCGGGCCGCGTTCAGCAGATCATCCTTCCCGGTGGCCTGATGCCAGGCGACGGCGGCTTCCACCAGATGGCCGAAGCAGTACAGTTCATGATGGTCGCGCAGGTATGTGAAGGCCCGCTCCCGGCCGGTGAGGGTGTAATAGGTATCCAGATAGCCGTCTTCCTCCTGGGCCGCGCAGATCATGTCCACCGCCTTTTGGGCCTGGGCCTGCAAAGCAGAGTCAGGCTTTGCCATCAGCTGGTAGGATACGGCCTCCAGCCACTTGTACCCGTCGCTGTCCTGGAACACAAAGCCGTAGAACGCGTCCTCCTGCGGCTTTTTTCCTTCCTCGGGCAGCGTTTCGATGCGGTCGGAATGATGGGCGGGGATGAATAGCTTGCCGGCTTTTTTGGCTGCCACGGCCCGCGCTGCCGCCCGCATATTGTGCGCCCACCAGCTGGGCGCGGCGTCAGGGATCTGATCGTTCAGCGCGTTCCACTGGTAAGGGATCACCGCCTGGCGGATCAGGCCGATTTCCCTCGCCCAGAAGGGATCGGTCACGCGGATACTGTGCAGGGAAAGAGGCTGGGACGATTCGGAACGCATTTGTATCTCTCCTCCGTTATCAGGTCATTTGCAGGCGGAACGCAACTGGCATGCAGCTTTGAATGTGCGGTGCGCGGATATGCAGCCCTTCGTCGTCGCGGTTCCAGGCGATTTCACCGTCAAAGCCCAGGGCTTCCACCTTGTCAATGCCGCCGATGAAAGCAGGCAGGGACAGGGAACGGATACTGGCCTCTCCATTTTCCGGCCAGGCCATAACCACGGCGTACAGGCAGCCGCCCTTGACGGTAAAGCGGATGTCCTTTTCCGTAAATTGCTTTTCCTTGCTCTCGGCAAACTGTCCTTCCTCCACGTTAGTGGGGCCCTCGCCGAACACGCGCCAGGGACGGGTGCCATAGATCGCCTCGCCGTTGACCTTGAGCCAGGCGCCGATGGCTTTCAGCACCGCCGTGTCCTCCGGGCCGATGGTGCCGTCCGCCTTGGGGCCGACGTTCAGAAGCAGCGTGCCGTTTTTGCTGACCACGTCCACCAGCGTGCATACCAGGTCAACCGGCTTTTTGAAATCGTTCTGCTCCGTGTAGCACCAGCTGTTCTTGGCAATGGCAGTGTCCGTCTGCCAGAAGAAGGGCTGGGTAGCGGCAAAGTGGCCGCGCTCCATATCCGGCACCGCGGTGCCCAGCATAAAGGTATCCTGCTTGTAATTGATGGCGGGCTGCACGCCCCATTCCGCGGAACGGCTGTAATAATACGCGGCGAATTTTTTGATGTAGGGCTTCATCACGTTTTGCAGGATCCACCAGTCAAAATAGAACACCAACGGATGGAACCTGTCCACCAGCTCGCAGCATCTTAGGAGCCAGTCCTCCATAAATTCCTGACTGGGCGGGCATTCCGCGTCGCGATCCTCGAAATTTTTGGGCTCGGGCATGGAGGGCCAGTAGATGTCATCCCGGTCGATGGGATCGTGAATATCGGAATCGAATTCTTTCCCATGCCCCAGGAAAAACCAATGTTCAATGCGGTGGCTGCTGACGCCCATGGGGATGCCCCGTTCATTCAGGGCTTTTTTCAGTTCTCCCGTGGTGTCACGGCAAGGGCCCATTTCGGCGGCGTTCCAATGGCTGATATCACTTTTATACATCTGAAACCCATCGTGATGCTCGGCAACGGGGATCACGTATTTTGCTCCCGCTTCACGGAACAAATCCGCCCAGGAGGCGGGATCAAAGCGCTCCGCTTTGAACAGGGGAATGAAATCCCTGTACCCGATTTTTTTATGGGGACCGTAGGTTTCGATATGATGCCGATACTCCTCGCTGCCCTGGATATACATGTTCCGGGGATACCATTCGTTGCGGAACGCGGGCACGGAATATACACCCCAGTGGATGAAGATGCCGAACTTGGCATCCTGATACCATTGCGGTACCTGAAAATGGGCGAGGGATTCCCAATTGTCCTGGAATTGTCCCTGGGCAATCACGCGGTTAATTTCTTTTAATCTGGCGGCGCGCTCTGCGGCGTTCACGGGCAGTCCTCCTTTATGATCCTTTTTCGCTTTACCGATAACAGGCCGGCGGGGAGATTTCGCCCCGGCCCCAGCGTTCGGCGTCGTTCAAACAGGAAATGAGCTGGTCGGTAGTCAGCTCCCGCCGGCCGTATTTTTCTTCCCCCACAACGCCCGCCATGCCGTGCCAGAGGCAGGCCAGCGCGGTCAGCTCAAACGGTGACATGGGGCCAAGGTCGTGAAGCAGCACGGCCACAATCCCCGTCAGCGCGTCGCCGCTGCCGCCCTTCGCCAGAGCGGGGGAGCCGACGGTGTTGAGATAATACTTCGGCTGCCCGTCCTCTACGCGGCAAATGACAGTCGCATCGCTTTTCAGCACAGCAGTGCAGTTGTATTTTTCCGCCAATGCCCGGGCAGTGTTCAGGCGGTCTGCCATGATTTCGTCCATCGGACGGCCCAGCAAATGCGCCGCTTCGCCGGGGTGGGGCGTGATGACGGCATTCCCGCCCAGCTTCATTACATGCTTTGAAAGCAGGTTCAGGGCATCCGCGTCCCAGACGGAAGGCTTGTCCGGGTTCCACAGCTTTAGAATGTTCTCCCAAACAGCTTCATCCTGCCCCAGGCCGCAGCCCACAGCGAACACGTCATAGGCAGGGGGATTTTCAACGGCTTTGTTGATATCCAGGCACATGGCGTTGGGAACCAGTGTTTGCAGGATGGGGATGATTTCCTTCTCGCAGGCAATCGTGGTCAGTCCTGCTCCGGCTGTCACGGCGGCTTTGGCGCACATGGCGGCGGCCCCGGCCATGCCCGGCTTACCTGCGTAAATCAGAATCCGCCCGCATTCTCCTTTATGGGAGGTTATGTCCCGCCGGCGGAGGAAGCATAATGCGCGGGGCATGTATGCAATCCGCGAAGGTTCCGGGTGCGTCAAACCGTGCATCTGATGTAAACCGATATCAGCAACCACGGTTTTTCCCACGGCATCCCGATGCTTCGTCAGAAACAGACCGACCTTGGGGGCATGAAACGTAACGGTTATATCGGCATGGATAAACGCGCCGGGGGCGTTGCCTGTCGCTCCGTCGATGCCGCTTGGAATATCCACGGCGATCACAGGCTTGCGCCGGGTGAAATCACTGAGCGCCGCGTTCATGATGCCGCTGGCCAGCGAATCCGGTTCGCCATGCAGTCCCGTTCCCAGCATCGCGTCCACCGCACCGTCGAAGGCATCGCAAAAGCCTGCTTCAGAATAGGGCAAGGAATCCGTGGGGATATCCCGCAGATTGAGAAGCGGAATTCCCATCTGTTCCGCCCATGTGCGGTTGGTTTTTGCGTTCTGGGTTTTAGGTTCGCCGGTCATATAGACGGCGGGCCTGCCGCCGCGCATAGCGAACAAACGGGCGGCGGCCAATCCGTCCCCGCCGTTATCGCCTGTGCCGCAGAGGAAAAGCACCTTTTTTTCTCGGCAGTCTCCGCCCAGCGTTTTCTCCAGTTCGTCCACCACGGCAATAGCGGCATGCTCCATCAGCAGGATGCTGGGAACGCCCAAGTCGAATGCTTTCTGCTCCGTGCGCCGCATTTCTTCCGGCGTAAGCACTTCATATTGAAACCGTCCGGAATCGTCATACATCATAACTATCCGTTCCTTTCCGCTACGCACACCGCCGCGGCGACGCCTGCGTCATGGGTGATGGAGAGAAAAAAGGAGTCGATGCGTTTGTCCTCGGCCAGATCCGCGTATTCACCATGCAAAGCGTAATACGGCGCGCCGTAAGCGTCGTGCATCACGGAAATGCCTCGGATGTCCGCTGAGATCCCGACGCCCAGGGCTTTCGTAAAGGCTTCCTTCGCGGCGAATAATCCGGCCATGGAAGCTGCCGCCGCCTTCCCCTTGCCGCGAATATATTCCTGTTCCGCCTCGCTGAAAAAACGGGCGAGGAATCGCCCGTCCCGGACAAGTTTTTCCATGCGCGAAATATCGCACACGTCCAAGCCTACGCCCACGATCATGGCTTGGAATACAGCAGGGCGTTGGCGATGGCCCTGGCGGTCACTTCCGCGGCGGCGGCGCACAGCTTCACAAAATTGACTTCCGCGCCTGTACGGGCGGTGGCCAGGGCAAAGAGCGTATCGCCGTCCATCTGGGTATGCACCGGGCGGATAGTCCGCGCCAGGCCGTCGTGACTTACGTCAGCCAGACGGTTCACCTGCTCTTTGGTCAGCTTGCAGTCCACGGCGATGACGCCGATGGTGGTATTGCTGCCGGGAGCCGGAATGCGAATCTGCTGGGGCACTGGCGCGTGGCCGTAGAGCAGCCCTTCCGCCAGCACCGGCGTACCGTCCGGCATATGGGCGCAGCCCAGCACCTCCTGGGTTTCGGGATGGTATACGTCCCCCACGGCATTGACGGCGACGACAGCGCCGACGGTCACGCCTTCAGGCAGGGTGAGAGAAGCGGAGCCAATGCCGCTGTCCTGTGGCACTGCGCCGGGCACCAGCTTGCCTACTGTCGCTCCCGTGCCTGCGCCCACCTTGCCCTGGCCCATCCCCTTGGCGGCGTTCATGCAGGCGGAGCGCCCCATGGCCGCGTCAGGGCGGATGGAGGAGTCGCCCACCGCCAGGTCGAACAGCACGGCCGCAGGCACAATGGGCACATGCACGCTTCCCATATCCATGCCGCAGCCCATCTGCTCCAGGTAACGCATCACGCCGCCGGCCGCGTCCAGCCCAAAGGCGCTGCCGCCGGACAGGACGACTGCGTTTACGTTTTCCACCAAATTGCCGGGACGCAGCAAATCCGTTTCCCGCGTGCCGGGGGCCGCGCCGCGAACGCTTACGCCGCCGACAGCCCCTTCCTTCCTGCACAGCACCACGGTGACGCCCGTCTTGCCCCGGGCGCTCTGGGCGTGGCCTACGCGGATTCCGTGCACATCGGTAATATCGCCGGGATAATAATTCATAACGCACCTCGAAAAAAATTATACTGCAGCAGTTTCAATATACGCTGTCAGCGCCAGGTATTCCCTTAAGTATATCCCGCGCTTTTCTTCATTTTCGGCGGAATAATCCGCATGGCGGGAGAAGATGGCAACGGCCTCGTCCAGCGGCAGCCATTCAGGCCGCAGGCCGCGGGCGGCTTCCGCTTCTGTCAGTTGAACCCTTCCTTTGCCGATGGCCTCGCAGGCAAAGTAATGGCTGATATAGCGGTATTCCTCGTAATACTCGTTCATCCGCAGGAATTGCCCCAGCGGACGGACGATCAGGCCGGTTTCCTCCTCGGTTTCCCGAACGGCGCAGGCTTCCGGCGTTTCGCCGTCCTCCAGGCCGCCGCCGGGAATCATCCACAAGTCAGATCGTTTTTCATGCGTCAGCAGGATGTTTTTTCCGCAAACGATCACTGCCCGGCTGCCAACGCGGGTCTTTGTAAACGTTTCAAACCGGTTGTCGCCCAAAATCTCCAATTCTTTCATCGTTCCACATTCTTGTTCGAAAGAATGAATACATTCATTAGAATAAACAATCAGCGCGAAATGGAGGCAGAAAGAACGGAGAGCAAAGAGAAACCTCCGCTCTCCGCGATGACTTAAAACTGATAAAGCCCGACCTTCTTATACACCTTCCGAAGTGTTTTCTGCGCCAGATACGCCGCCCGCTCGGAATTGCGCTTGAGCATGGCGCTCAGGCCGTCTTTGTCGGCGATGATAGCGTTGTAGCGCTCCTGGATGGGGGAGAGTTCAGCGATGACGGCTTCACTGACGGCTTCCTTCAAAGCTCCGTAACCCAGGCCGGACAGGGAAGCGACGGTATCCTCCATGCTTTCCTTTTTCAATACGCTCAGGATGGTGAGCAGGTTGGAAACGCCGGGCTTGCTGTCCGGGTCGAAGCGGATCTCGCCGTCGCTGTCGGTGACGGCGCGCTTGAGTTTCCGGCGGATATCATCGGGCCTGTCCAGCACGGCAATGAATGTATCTTCCGGGTCAGACTTGCTCATCTTTTTCGTAGGCTCGGAAAGGCTCATGATTTTCGCCGTTGCTTTGGGAATGTAGGGTTCGGGAATGGTGAACACGTCCCCGTAGATGCTGTTGAATCGCTGGGCGATATCGCGGCAGATTTCCACGTGCTGCTTCTGGTCGCCGCCCACGGGAACCAGGTTGGTCTGGTACAGCAGGATATCGGAGGCCATCAGCACGGGATAATCAAACAGGCCCGCGTTGATGTTGTCCGCGTGCTTGGCGGATTTGTCCTTGAACTGGGTCATGCGGGACAACTCGCCCATGTAGGTGTAACAGTTCAGGATCCATGCCAGCTCCGCATGGGCAGGCACATGGCTCTGGCAATAGATGATATTTTTATCGGGGTCTAAGCCGCAGGCCACGTAGATGGCGGCCAGGCTGGCCGTGCGCTTGCGCAGCTCGGCAGGATTCTGGCGTACCGTCAAGGTGTGCAGGTCAGCCATGCAGTAAAGGCAGTCTGCGTCGTCAAAGAGCGAAAAATTCCGCAGCGCGCCGATGTAGTTGCCCAGCGTAATATTTCCTGAGGGCTGGATGCCCGAAAACACGACTTTCTTTTTGTCCTGGTTCTCCATGGTGATCAAACCCCTTTGTCTCGTTTTTCTCTGATGGTCTTCATCTTTCCCTTGCGGGGGCCGCCGACACGCGCCTTGGCTTTGCCCGTGGGCCCATCCAGAATTATACCATAACGCTTGCCGCTTTTCCCTCCGGGAAGCGGCAAGACGGCCGACCGCGCTGCGCGCCGGTCGCCTCGTTATTATACCATGATGGTCGGCGTCTTTCCCTTACGGGAGCCGCCGACACGCGCCACGGCTTCGCCCGTGCGCTCATCCTTATTATACCATGATCCTTTCGGGCTGTAAAGCGGAAGAAACAAAAACGTCGGCAGGCAGCAGCGTTCATTCACTCCGCTGCACTGTAGCGCCTGAGGCCCTTGGGGTAATGGTTTTTCAGGATACCGTCGGCGGCTTTGGCCCAGCCTAACGCCAAG
Source organism: Clostridia bacterium (assembly GCA_017550745.1). GTDB lineage: Bacteria > Bacillota > Clostridia > Christensenellales > Aristaeellaceae > RUG563. Next base: position 33,555 of record JAFZOG010000075.1, read on the forward strand.
CCGTTCAGCGTGGGGGTGCAGAAACCGCGCAGGGATTCGGGCGCAGGCAGCGTTTGGCCGGCCTGGTACAGGCGGGCTTCTCCCACAGTCAGCGACGTGCTGTAAACGGACGGCATATACAGCGCCAGGGCGTGATCGGGCACGAATATCCTGCCCTTCATTTCGCCCAGGTGCAGCCCGACGCGAAGTGTTTTAACGCCGTCTAAAGGCGGCAAAGCGTTTGGCGGCTGAACAGTTTTTCCGGCAAAGACCGCCTCAGGAAAAAAAGAAACGGCATACCGGCTTTTCAAAAAAGCTCCGGCTGCGTCGGCTGCGTTTTTATCAACAGAGGACAGGGCGGGCGTTGAGCGTTCCTTTTTTGCTTTTGCCGGAATCGCTTCTTCCCCGTCCTTTTTCAGCAGCGCCACAAAATGTCCCTCTCCCCGTATGCGATGCGGCCAAAGGCGCAGTATACCGCCGCATTCCGGCAGTCCGTTCAAAGCAAAAGGAAGAAGCGAAAAACCGGGATGCTCGCACAAAAATGCTTCGATGACCCCTTCGTTTTCTGTTGGATTGAAGGTGCATGTGCTGTATGCCAGCACACCGCCCGGACGCAGCATCAGCGCGGCGTGGTTCAGGATGTGGCGCTGGCGCCTGGCGCAGCCCGCCGGAGACGTGGGCGTCCATTCCTTCACTGTTTCGGGATGGCGGCGGAACATGCCTTCCCCGGAGCAGGGCGCGTCCACCAGAATCCTGTCGAAAAAGCCCGGCCATCTGCCGCTGAGCTCTTCCGGGAGCTGGCTGACAACCACTGCGTTGGGAACGCCCATCCGCTCGATATTCCGGGAGAGGATTTGCGCGCGGCTGAATACGGGTTCATTGCAAACCAGCAGTCCGTCTCCCTGAAGGAAAGCCGCCAGCTGCGTGCTTTTGCCTCCCGGAGCGGCGCAGAGATCAAGCACTTTTTCCCCGGGAACGGGATGCAGCGCTGCCGCCGCTGCCATGGCGCTGGGTTCCTGCAAATAGTATGCGCCTGCTTCATGGAGGGGATGCGCTCCCGCTGCGGAATCCAAAGAAAGGTAATAGCCCTTTTCAGCCCACGGTACTTTTCCCTCCGCATCCTCCGGAGGCTTGATTCCGTTCCTGACGCGAAGCCCCCGCGCCGGGGGCTGTTCATAGCTATGCAAAAAATCGGGCAGCATCGGCCCCAAAATCGGCTTCAGCTGCTCGACCCATTCCTGGGGAAAATCAAAATGCGTTTGTCCACTCATTCAGTGCATTTCCCCTTTGCGGACTGTACAGACGCAAAACGGCTTTCAGTTTGTGCTGCCATCGGATTTGTTCTGATCGGGCAGGACAGGATCGTGGAACGCCTCCTGGCGATTGACAGCCGGGGGCAGGCCGTCCAGCAGAGAATCTTCTTCCACCTCGGGAATCATCAGTTTATTCGCCCACACAGGTTTCTTTTTTTCATATTTTTCAGTGCGCCGTTTGTGCCGCACTTCGGGAGCGGAGCTTTTCTGATACGCCGCGCTCAGCCAGGATTCTGTCACAATGGGCGGGGGCTGGTACGGCTCGGCCTCGGGATACTGCCAGTGGCGGCCCTGCCTTTCCTGCGTGATGCCGCCAAAATCCGCATCCCTTTTCAATTGTTCCGTAAAGTTTTCCGGAATGAAAGGCTGTTCCTGGGCGGCAGCCTGAGGAAATTCAGGCTCCTGCCAATCCGGTTCCGGGGCTTCTTCCGCCTTTGGAATTTCCAGCGCCACGCCGCCCTGGTAGCCTTTGTCGAAACGCTTGGGCACGGCCTCGTTATCCGTTTTGAGCCGCCGTGTAAACCGCCTGATCCTGGACTGCCAAATCAGGTATGGCTGCCATCGGAATAACCAAACCAGCATATCCACCGCTGTGCCGCAAATGGCCAGCACAAGCGCCAGCCAAAGCCAATGGTCGCCCAGCCAGGAAAAGAAGCTGCCAAAGGCGCCCGTAGCGGAGGAAGACCAGATCCGCTGCGTGATGGTGCGAACCCACCCGAAAAGCAGGGAAAACAGGGAATTTGCAAAACTATTCATAGCTGCTTACGGATTGCTGTCGGTTGACAGCTTCACGAATTCTTCCGGCAGGATGGTAACGATCACCTGCACGGAGTTGTTGCTGATATAATCCATGTTGCCGGGGGTGTTCAGGTATACAATCTGGCTCACGGTGCGGGTTTGGCCGCTGATGTCCACCGGGTCATAGGGAAACAGCGCCGCGCCTTCCTCCAGGAAGGGGGCGATGGCCACTTCGCTGCCCGCCAGGGTGATGCTGGTGGGGATCACCCGGATGTTGCTGACAGCATAGCCCTCCGCCGGTTCGCCTTTCAGGAGGGAATTTTCGTCCACCTTTACGCGGGTCATGGCGTAAACGTTCTGCGTGATCGTGATGCGCTGAATGGACGTAGCCATGCCCCGGGGGTTGACGGTAAAGTTGGTGCTGTCCAGCACGTTGCCTTCCGCGTCCTCAAAGAAGAACGGCAGGCTGACCGTGTTGGGGGAGCGAACGAGGCTCAGCGCGCTTTGGTCGTAATTCACCACACAGCGGACAGCCTGCTCCACAAGGGATTTGGGCCCGCTGATATCCACCGATTCCACGCTGCGGACGATGGAGGTGGCGTATATGCCCTCCGGGATTTCACCGCTGCGCCGCACCTCCACCGGTACGCCGGACAGGGTGCCGTATTCTTCCACCACCAGGGTTACGTCGGCATCGATCACCTCCAGCACTGTGCCGTACTGGGAGGCATTGCTGGCGGTGGCGGAAATTTTCAGGGTCTGTTCGCCCGCGGACTGGATCTGGGATACGTCAAGCCGGGCGATATAGTTTGCCGCGGCTGCGGAGCTGTAGTTTTTCTGGGGAACACTGGCCCGCAGCGTCACCGTGTTCAGGTTTTCCAGCCCGGAAACCACGATCAGGCCGTTGGAACGCAGCACAGCCGAATTGGTGACGGACACGCGCACGTCCTCAATCGTTTTCGTGCGGGGAAGCGAGGTGTCCTGGGTGATCAGCACGCCCCACAGGCAGATCGCCAGCGCAAGGCTCCCCACTTTCCAGCCCCAGTTATGGGTGAGGGCGTTCAAAACTTTGCGGCCAAGGTCGGTTTCCTTGGTTTTTTCCTGCTCAGAGGGGGAAGAAGCGGCGTCATTCTTCATCATTGCCTGTTCCTCCTTTCCGAGCCCGTTTCAGCTGGTGGGTAAAGCGCCAAAGCCGGGAATGCTCCTCATGGTACATTTCGCGCAGCACCCGTCTGATACCCTCGGCGTCCAAATGGCGGGTCAGTTTGCCGCCCCGGGCCATGGAAATGATGCCGGTCTCCTCGCTGACGATCAGCACGATGGCGTCGGTGCTTTCGCTCACGCCCAGGCCTGCGCGGTGGCGGGTGCCCAGGTCGCGGCTGATGGAACGGTCTTCGCTCAGCGTCAGCACACAGGCGGCGGACACGATGCGCTGGCCCCGGATGATCACGGCCCCGTCATGCAGGGGAGTGTTGGGCTCAAAAATGTTTTCCAGCAAGGGTGCGGAAATGATGGAGTCGATTTCGGTGCCGCTGCTTTCGGTGATGTCCTTGAGGCCCGTGCGCTGTTCGAATACGATCAGCGCGCCGACCCGGCGGCGGGAAAGACGCAGCAGGCATTGGGTGATTTCATCCACGATGCGTTCGCTTTCGTCCCGCTGGGCGGAGCGGTCCAGCTTGGCCGTGCGTCCGATCTGCTCCAGCGCTTTGCGCAGTTCCGGCTGAAAGAGGATCATCAGCGCGATCACGCCGTTGTTCAGGATGCTCCTGAGTACCCAGTTCAGCGTGGTCATGCCCAATAGCTCACTGACGTAGCTTGCCACAATAATGACCGCCAGCCCCTTTAAAACCTGGATGGTTCGGGTCTGCCGCGTGATTTTGACCAGCTGGTAAATTAAAAACGCAATAATGGCTATATCCAGATAATCGACCCATGTGGGCCGATGGATGATATTCCAAAAAAAGGTCTGAACCTGGTCCCAGAAACCGGACAATCCGCATCACCCTCACTTTCGTACGGGTTTTCTATTTTATTATACTACAAAACCTTCTTTCCGCAAATCCCCTATCTGCAATTTTTTCGTATATAAATCGTAAAAATTTTTCAATTGCCTTTTTGCGCCGGACAATTTGATAATCATGTGGGAAAAAATTTGTTTTTCCGTGACGTGGGAACAAATTCGTGCTATAATGGTTTTGAAAACAGGCAGGGCTTCCTGCGGAAAAAACGATAAAGAAGGGATGAATATGCAAGGAAACGGCCCCTTGAACCGGAAAAAGAAAGTAACCGGGACTGCCAGTGAAGACAGCATGAAAACTGAGGGCCCCGGCATGGGCACCGGCCCGGTTGGAAACGCAGACGGCTATCAGGATCGGAAAGAGCAGCAAATGCAGGGCGGTACCCCCGGGCGCACTGCCAATCCTTTGCAGGGGAATACGCCCCTGAACCGGCCTAAACAGGCTGCGGGCCAGGCGTCTTCCGGCAGCATGAACACCCATGGCCCGGGCATGGGCGGCTCGCCCCAGCAGGCCCGTCCGCAAAACACGGGCGCAGCCCAGAACAGGCCGTTTACTGCCCAGAGCCAGCAGCGGCCCCAGTCGGTACCTTCCTTTATGAACCAGCAGCGGCCCCAACAGAACCGGCCTCAGCAGGCGGCTTCCCAGCAGCGGCCTCAGCAAAGCCAGAACCGGCCCGCGCAGCCACCGCCACAACAGCAAAAGACACAGCAGCAATTCACAGGCGGCGGCACCCCTGCCTCCTCCGGAAACCAGACCAGCCGTGCTTCCGGCGGCAAGAAAAGCCCGCTGTTGCTCATCATTGTCGCGGTTGCGGCATTGCTTCTGGGCGGCGGCGGATTGGGCGGCTTGTTTGGCGGCGGATCCGATACTTCATCCGGTTCTTCCGGCCTGGGCTCCATGCTCAATGAACTGGCCGGCGGCAGTTCTTCGTCTTCTGGGCTGGAAAGCCTGCTGGGCGGCGGTACCTCCGGCACGTCTTCCGGCGTGGGCGACCTGCTGGGAACGCTGGCAGGCGGCGACTCCGGCGGCGGGATTACCTCCATGCTGGGCAGCCTGCTGGGCGGTTACAGCTCTGACGCGCTGGGGGATATCCTGGGCGGCAGTTGGTTCAGCAGCCAGACAGGCTACGGCGCCAGCAGCAGTACCTCCAACGCCTATAACCTGACGCAATCCACCCCCGTTTCCTCTTATACCGGCACCCTGAACCGGGAAGTGGCGGCGGGCAGCCGGGATAAATACACCGTCATCAAGGGCAGCGGCAAGGACAAGGTGACCGTGATGGTATACCTGTGCGGGGCTGACCTGGAAAGCCGCAGCGGCATGGCTACCAAGGACCTGCAGGAAATGCTGAACGCCTCGTTCGGAAGCAACCTCAAGCTGATCGTGTACTCCGGCGGCTGCTCCTCCTGGCGGAATAACATGATGTCCGGCAAGGTGAACCAGATCTGGCAGATCGAAGACGGCAAGCTCAAGAGCCTGAACGGCAACGCGGGCACAGGGGCGATGACGAACCCGGCGACCCTTTCTTCCTTTATCCAGTACTGCGCCAAGAATTTCAAGGCCAACCGGTACGCCCTGGTGCTGTGGGATCACGGCTCCGGCTCCGTGAGCGGCTATGGCTATGACGAGCGCAATACCCGCGCGGGCTCCATGACGCTGGCTGGGCTGAACCAGGCGTTCCAGGACGGCGGCGTGAAGTTTGATTTCATCGGCTTTGATACCTGCCTGATGGGCACTGTGGAAAATGCCCTGATGTGCAGCAAATACGCGGATTACCTGATCGCCTCCGAGGAAACCGAGCCCGGCATCGGCTGGTACTATACCGACTGGCTGACCGCCTGGGGCAGCAATACCTCCATGGCGACGCTGGACATCGGCAAGCAGATCTGCGACGATTTCGTCACAATGTGCGCTTCTTCCTGCCGGGGCCAGCAAACCACGCTGTCGATGATCGACCTTGCCGAGATGGAGAACACGATTCCCGGCAAGCTCAAGGCCTTCTCCCAGTCCGTGTCCTCCATGATTACCGAGAAACAGTATAAGACTGTGTCCAATGCCCGCAACGGCAGCCGCGAATTTGGCACGTCCGCGAAGGTGGATATGGTGGACCTGACCGACCTGTGCAACAAGATAAACACCCAAGAAAGCGCTGCGCTGGCGAAGGCTGTTCAGTCCGCGGTCAAGTACAACCGCACGGGCAATATTTCCAGCGCTTACGGCCTGTCCATTTACTTCCCTTACCAGAAGATGTCCAATGTGGATAAGGCAGTCAGCACCTACGCCGCCATCGGCATGGATGACAGCTACGCCAAAGCCATCCGCGCCTTCGCCCAGGTGGAATCCAGCGGCCAGGCGGTAAGCTCCGGTTCTTCCTCCGCGATGTATTCCCTGTTTGATATGCTGGGTTCCTCCGGCAGCGGCGCGGCTTCCTCCAGCAGCTCTGGCAGTTCCGGCGATCTGGTGAGCGAGCTGCTTTCCTCCTTCCTGGGCGGCGGATACGGCCGGGTGATGGGTCTGGACAGCAGCAATACCGCCTTCCTCTCCGACCGTGAAATCTCCGACAGCGACCTGACCGCCTTCCTGGCCGACAATATGCTGGACGCCGCCGAATTGGTGTTCAAGGCCGATAACGGCGCGTACGTGCTGGATATGAAGCCCGAACAGTGGGCGCTGGTGACAGGCGCGGTGCAGAACGTGTTCTACGACAATGGCGAGGGCTATGTGGATTTGGGCCTGGATAACCTGTTCACCTTCGACGATCAGGGCCGCATGGTAGCCGACATGGACGGCACCTGGCTGGCGCTGAACGGCCAGCCCGCGCCTTATTACGTGGAAACAGCCCAGTATCTGGACAACGGCGGCTGGATCATTACGGGCCGCGTGCCTGCGATGCTGAATGACCAGCGAGTGGACCTGCTGATCGTGTTCGATCATGAGAATGAAAACGGCTATGTGGCCGGCGCGCGCGCCGTGTACGGCGATGAGACCGACATGGTGGCCAAAGCCATCACCGAGATTCAGGACGGCGACACCATCCAGTTCCTGGCTGACCTGTACGATTACCAGCAGAACTATACTGACAGCTACCGCTTCGGCAAGCCCATCACCGTCAGCGGCGCGCTCCAGGTGAGCAGCGTCTATCTGCCCGACAAAACCAAAGCGCTCGTCACCTATCGCTTCACTGACATCTACGGCCAGACCTACTGGACGCCGGTGATCGGAAAGTAATCTTCAAGCAACAACAAGACCGCCCGCTTCATTCGCGGGCGGTCTTGTTATTCCTGTAACAGTATTACAGCCTTTCAGCTTTTTCGATATCCAGGAAATACTTGTAGGCGTCCACCGTCAGTTCGCCGCAGGCGGCTTCATCGCAGGCGATGATCGCGCCTTTGTGCATCTGCAGGGCGGAGCAGGTCCACTTCTGGCTCACGCCGCCCTCGACAGTGGCGGCCAGGGCGCGGGCTTTGTTATGGCCGTTGATCAGAATCAGCACTTCCTTGGAATCGGTCACCGTGCCAACACCGACGCTCAGGGCTTTCGCAGGCACATTTTCCGGATCGTTGCCGAAGAAGCGGCTGTTCACGATACGGGTGTCTGTGGTCAGGATGCGCACACCGGTGCGGGAGGCCAGGGAAGTGAAAGGCTCGTTAAAGGCGATGTGGCCGTCCACGCCGATGCCGCCCATGAACAGGTCGATGCCGCCGTAGCTTGCGATCTTTTCCTCATACCGGGCGCATTCGCCTTCCGGGTCGTCGGTCATGCCGTTGAGGATATTGATGTTTTCGGGCTTCATGTCCTTGAGGTGGTTGAAGAAATGATCGTGCATGAAGTACCAGTAGCTCTGGTCATGCTCATGGGGCAAGCCCAGGTATTCGTCCATGTTGAAGCTGACCACATTGGCGAAGGATACTTCTCCCGCCTGGTTCATCCTGACCAGTTCCTTGTAAACGCCGATGGGAGAGGAGCCGGTGGGCAGGCCCAGCACGAAGGGGCGGGCTTCCTTATGACCGTTGATTTTAGCGGCGATGTAACGCGCCGCCCAGAGGCACATTTTATCATAACTTTCCTGAATGACTACGCGCATGTTTCTTTCCACTCCTTTCTGAATTGGGAACAAGTGATATTATACAGGATTATCGTGCATACTTCAAGCAAAAGATGCCGTTTTTTCAAATGGTTTCCGTGAGCTCGGCATCTGACGCGGGCGTCAGCCGCCGAGCGCTTCCTGTAAAACGGATAGGTTTTTGCGCATCGTATCCTCATAGGCGGTCAGCGCGCCGTCGCCGGTGACCAGCGGATCGAGCTCGTATACCGGCACGCCTGTTTCCTGGGAGATGGTGCGCAGGGCGGTGTTTTCGTACTGCGGCTCGGAAAAAAGCGGCGGACTGCCGGCGTCCTTTACCTTCTGGATGACCTGCTTCAGCATCCGGGGAGAAATAGGCTCGTCAGGCTCCAGCGTTACCACAGCGGCCACTTCGAGGCCGTAGGCTTTTGCAAAGTAGGGGAAAGCCTCATGGAAGGTGACCATCGTTTTCTTGGGCAGCACGGAAATAGCCTGGCGCAATTCATCGTCCAGCGCTGTTAAACGGGCTTTGTACGCTTCCGCGTTCGCCCTGATTTGATCCGCGCTGTCGGGAAGCAGTTCGCTCAACCCGGTTTGCAGGTTGTTTACCATCTGAATGGCATTCCGCGGGTCCAGCCAGATGTGCGCGTTGTATTCGCCGTGTTCGTGTTCATCTTTTGATTCCTGCTCGGCAATCAGCTCCACGCCCTGGGAGCAGTCTATGATGGTGAGGGAAGGAAACTGTTCCTCCAGGCTGGGCAGAAAGCTCTCCATCCCAGCGCCGTTCACCAGCAATGCTTTTGCTTTCGCCAGTGCTTTCATATCGCTGGTCAGCAGCTGGTAATCATGCAGGCAGCCGGTGGAGGGCGGGGTCATGGAGGATAGCTTCACATCCTCTACCCCGTCCAATACGTTCCGCGCCAGGACGTATACCGGATAGAACGTGGCCATTACGGACACTTCCTCCGCGCCTGCGCCGCAGCCAACCAGCGGCAGCAGCAAAAGGAAAGCAATTAGAAGCGAAATGATCTTTTTCATTGAATTGCCCTTTCTGCGGTATGCTTCCCCGCATGGTTAGTATAGCGCATTTTGCATAAAAGTAAAGGGGGAAAAGAAACAAGGCTGTAAATACACTGGAAAAACAACCGAAAAACAAGCAAAGTACAGTCCTTCTCTTGCATGGAAGGGACTGTTTTTGTATAATAAGGGCCGTAGTTTTCAAATTGTATGCAAGGAGGCATTGAAAATGAACGCATATGTGGAAAAGGTTTATAACGGCCTGGTGGAGCGCAACGGGCATGAAAAGGAATTCCTGCAGGCCGTGCGCGAGGTATTGGAAGCGCTGAGCCCCGTGTTTGACAAACATCCCGAATACGAAAACAAGGGCCTGCTGGAGCGCTTTGTGGAGCCTGACCGGGCCATCCTGTTCCGCGTTCCCTGGGTGGACGATAACGGCAAAGTGCAGGTCAACCGCGGCTACCGCGTGCAGTACAACAACGCCATCGGCCCCTACAAGGGCGGCCTGCGGCTCCATCCCAGCGTGAACCTGTCCGTGATCAAGTTCCTGGGTTTTGAGCAGGTCTTGAAGAACAGCCTGACCAGCCTTCCCATCGGCGGCGGCAAGGGCGGCAGCGACTTTGACCCCAAGGGCAAGAGCGACAATGAAGTGATGCGCTTCTGCCAGAGCTTCATGACCGAGCTGTTCAAATATATCGGCGCGGATGAGGACGTGCCCGCCGGCGACATCGGCGTAGGCGCGCGTGAAATCGGTTTCCTCTATGGACAGTACAAGCGCATTACCGGCCTGTACGAAGGCGTGCTGACCGGCAAAGGTCTGTCCTACGGCGGATCCCTTGCCCGCAAGGAAGCCACCGGCTTTGGCCTCTGCTATCTGACCAACGCCATGCTGAAAAAGCACGGCGCGTCCTTTGAGGGCAAAACCGTGGTCGTATCCGGCAGCGGCAACGTGGCCATTTACGCCGCGCAGAAGGCTACCGAGCTGGGCGGCAAGGTCGTCGCCATGAGCGACAGCAACGGCTATGTGGTGGATAAGGACGGCATCAAGCTGGATGTGGTGAAGCGGATCAAGGAAGTGGAACGCGGCCGCATCAAGGATTACGCCGCCCGCGTGCCTGGCGCTGTATATACGGAAGGTTTCCGCGGCATCTGGACTGTGAAATGCGACATCGCCCTGCCCTGCGCTACTCAGAATGAACTGAACGAGGAAGGCGCGCAGGCCCTGATCGCCAACGGTGTTTTCGCCGTGGCCGAAGGCGCAAACATGCCCACGACCTACGAAGCCACCCTGGCGCTGCAAAAGGCGGGCGTGCTGTTTGCTCCCGGCAAGGCAGCCAACGCCGGCGGCGTGGCCACCTCCGCTTTGGAAATGAGCCAGAACAGCCAGCGCCTTTCCTGGACATTCGCGGAAGTGGACGCCAAGCTCAAGGGCATCATGGAGAACATCTTCGCGAACATCGACGCCGCCGCCAAGGAATACGGCATGGAAGACAATTACGTGGTCGGCGCGAACATCGCTGGATTCCTGAAGGTGGCCGACGCCATGCTGGCTCACGGCTGCGTGTGATCGAAAAAGCCATATAACTGAAAGATTACCATTCACATATCTGGGGGAAACCATTCTTTGCTTTCCGGGGCTGCCGCCCGGCCTACGCTGAAAACAGTCCACCGGACCGTTTTCCGGGCGCCTCGGCCCCAAAGAAGGTTTTCCCCAGAAATACCTGAATCGTAACACTGAAAGCGCTGTTGCAGTTTTTCTATCCGCAACAGCGCATTTTTCATCTCCAGGGATCGATATAAGGGTCATAGATCGGTTCGGGATACCAGGGCAGCGGCCGGGGACGGCAGGAAGCCTCCGGGCGGCCGACAGTACAGGGGGAGATGAGGTAGCCTTCGATACATACTTCCAAGGGCACGTCACAGCAGAGCCCGTCACATGGGCAAGGACGCCCCGCCAGGCGGGCGCTGGCCTGAATCATCGGCTGTCCCCGCCAGCACTCGTAAGCGGAACAAAGGCACCGCAGACGCAGTTCCTCCTGGATCTCTGTGGATACCGTGTATACGCAGCCGTTTCCATCCCGTATCCGCAGGGTGAGAAGGACGGTAACCAGCAAAGTCATTCCGTGCCTGTCCCGGCAGGAAGAATCCTCCCAGCAGGGCGGACAGCGGCTGACAGCTTCCAGAATGGTGAAAGGCGGCTGCGCTTGTTCTGGCAGCGCGTTCAGGCTTACGGGATAGCATGCCCGGCGGCGGTATACCCTGCCGCTGGCCAGGACGCGCTGCATCAGGTATTCACCGCAGGGAGCGGGAGCGGAAGCGCATCCGCAGTCTGGTCTTTCAGGCGGGCGCGGTTCCGGCCTTGGGGCGGGGTGCGGCGCAGGCCGCCCGCATCCGCAAGAACCGGCGCGGCGGTTTTCTTTCATGATGGAATCCTCCCTTCCAAAGGGTTCGATCCCATCTTATGCCGATCAGGCGGAAGGTGTGTAAAGCCGAGCCGGCCGTTATTCAATTCCGTTATCCGTGACGGCGATGGGACGCCCATAGGCGTCAGAGAGAATGGCTGTATCCCGGCTGGTCTGATGCCAAACCCGTTTTTTACGCCATTTACAGTCGATCTCCACGTCGGATTCTCCGCTGCCGACCACGTACTTTTCTTTCGGCTGAACTGTCGCGTCCGGCAGATACAGCAGCTCATTTCCTTTGGAGGAATACAAGGCGCAGCCGTTCAGGGACAAAGGAGAACCGCTCTCGTTCAGAATGGTCAGCGTATCCTGCGCCAAGTTGATTTCAATGCGGATGCCCGATGCGCGTTCCGGAATGTCCTGCCATATTACATCCTCCGCGCTTACCTCTCCGCCGAAGAGGGTAAACAGTACCGCGTCATGGAATTCCTGGGATACATACGTCTTGCAACCGATGTTATTCAGGCGCTTGACGGTGGAAGCGGCGGGCGTATCGGGCTCTTCCGCGGTGCTGGTAAGAATGACTGCGGCTTTTGGCCTTACAGCTTCCAGGAATGCTTTGCAGGTCGCTTTGTTGTCACCGTGATGCCCGACCTTCAACAGATCGCAAGGCCCGAGAACATTCGCGTAGAGCAATTCATATTCCTCGTCTTCCTTCATGTCCCCGGTCAGTAATATACTGCCCTGGGGCGATTCAAAGCGCAACACCAGGGAATTGTTGTTTTCGTTGTCCGTGTTGACGGACAGCGGACCCAGCACGGCAAAGCGGGCTCCGCCGCTGACAGGGATTTCATCTCCGGCTTCCAGCCAGGTCACCGTTTCATTCCGATACGCCGCGGCCAGCTTGGCAGGATGTTTGCTTTCCTTCTGGTCGTAATAAATTTTCGCTGCGTACCAGGCATCAACCTGGATATTGCTCTTTGAAAGCGCCATCAGCCCGCCTTCGTGATCCTCATGGCAATGGGTAAGGAAAACGCCGTTCAACCGGGAAACGCCATACTGGGCCAGCGCAGTTTTCATTGCCGGTGCGTTTTGCTCGTATCCGGTGTCGATCAGATAAGCGCTGTCCCCGTACATCAGCAGCATGCAGTCCGCCTTGCCGATATTCAGGCAAAGCAGGCGAACGGCATCGCCCCGGCTTTCAGAAATCACAGGGCCGCAGCCGGTGAGAAAAACGCACAGCAGCATCATACAGCAAATCAATCTTTTTTCCAAATAAGCCAAGCCTCCTTTCCATGCTGTCAGTATAACGCAAAATGCTGAAATAAAGTTTAAAAACACAAAATTTTTACATTTTGCTTTGGCCCGAGCGATATAGGTTTAAATAAGGCCGGACGCGGGCATAATAGCCCCATGGAGGTGGTATGAATGAATCACGGAACATGGGACAGGATCCGTGTGGTGCAGTACGGCTGCGGGAAAATGGGCCGGGTGATCATGCGGTATTTGATGGACAAAGGCGCTCAGATCGTGGGCGCCATCGACATGGACGAAAGCATCGTTGACAAAGACATCGGGGAAATCGCGGGACTGAAGCAAATGACCGGCGTGAAAGTCCGCCGCGACCCGGATACCGTGCTGGATAACTGCGACGCGGATATCGCCGTTCTGACGCTGCAGAGCTTCCTGCATGACATGCATAAGCCGATTCTGGAGTGCGCCACCCGCGGTGTGAATGTGATCACCACGTCGGAGGAAGCCTTGTTCCCCTGGACGACATCTCCGGAGATCACCAATCAATTGGATGCTTTGGCCAAAGACATGGGCTGCACGATCGTCGGCAGCGGGATGCAGGATGTGTTTTGGGTGAATCTGCCTGCCTGCATCGCCGGAGGCGTGCACAGCATCGCGGAGATCGACGGCGCGGTGAGCTACAATGTGGAGGATTACGGCATCGCGCTGGCAAAAGCCCATGGCGTGGGCCTGAGCGCTGAGGAATTTGAGCGTGACATCGCCCACAGCCAAAGCGTCCCTTCCTATGTGTGGAACAGCAATGAAGCGCTGTGCATGAAGCTGGGGCTGAGCGTGGAGCAGATGAAGCAGAAGGCGGTGCCGGTATTTGCCGATCATGATGTGCACAGCGAAACCGTCGGAGAGACCATTCACAAAGGCAAAGCCATCGGCATGAACGCCGTTGTCACAACCGTCACCCATCAGGGCATCGTGGTGGAAACCCAATGCATCGGCAAGATATACGAAGAAGGGGAGGGCGACCTGTGCGATTTTACGATTCACGGAGAGCCGGATGTGCGTTTCTCCGTGCGGAAGCCGGACACTGTGGCCCACACCTGCGCTACCATCGTGAACCGGATCCCGGACGTGCTGGCGGCGCCAGCCGGCTTTGTCACCATGGACAAGCTGCCCTGTGCGCGGTACTTGCCCTATCCGATGTTCATCAACATGCAATAAAAACCGTCCCGCGCTGTTCCGGATGGAGCGTGCGGGACGATCTTTTTATCGTCAGGCAAGGTCGCTGTACAGGTCCTCGCTGTACACGCCTTTTTCATAGAGCCTGCGGAAGCTCTCTGCCACAGACGCTTTGTCTTCCTTGTATGTCACGCCGAACCATTGATCGTGGGTGGGGAGGACGGCTACTTCCACGCCTTCCTTCAAAAGCCCGTCCACGATGATTGGCAGCAGGTATTCATCCTTGAGCGGATTGGCCATCTCATGCAGGAATATGGGGAACCCGGCTTTCAGCACGTCCATGAAGGAGGCGGGCAGACACCAGAAGTTCATGGATACGAGGGAATCCAGGGCGATTTCAACGCCGTTGGCGGCAGCGCCCGTTTTAGTTTTTACGATATCGCGGGTCTCCGCAATACCGGTCAGCCTGCCGTCATGTACGGTGCATATGCCGCGGGTGACGCCGCCGTTATCGGACAGCGTGTTTTTCAGCACATACCCGATCAGGCCGTAAGCGCTGGTTTTCAGAAACGCCGCCGCCTTTTGAAAGCTTTCAATGCCGTAATAATCGTCCGCGTTGATGACGGCAAAGGGTTCATCCAGCATGCCGTCGCAGGCCAGCACGGCGTGGCCGGTGCCCCAGGGCTTTACGCGGCCTTCCGGAAGCGGGATCGGGATATTCTGGATTTCCTGAAAGGCGTACCCGATCTCCACGCCCAGCGGGGCGGTGACTTTTTCGATCCGGCTGCCGATGCACTCGCGAAAATCCTTCTCAATATCGCGGCGGATGATGAATACGATTTTGTTAAACCCAGCCGCGATGGCGTCATGGATGGAATAGTCGATGATAATATGCCCCTGCCGGTCAATAGGTTCCAATTGTTTAATGCCGCTGCCGAAGCGGGAGCCGATACCTGCGGCCAGAATGACAAGCGTGGTTTTCATTTTTCATCCTTCCTCGTGTTTATCTTAAAGCGTTGTAGAACGCAAGAAATTCATTGATTTCTTTTTGCGTCGGATGGCCTTTCGAGGTGCCGCCCACTAGCTTGAAGGGGCCGTAGGTATTAAACCCCTGGCAAATGTACGAACCAAGCAGCACCGCCCGCCGCTGCTCGCAGGCATGGGTGATGCCGGTAAAATGGCTTTTCAGCTTCATCGCTGCGGTGGCCACGAAAAAGACTGGCTTGCGCTCCGGCAGATGTTCCTGGGCAAAACGCATGACTTGGCGGGCGAACGAACCGGCATATATACCGGAAGCAAAGCCTACCCGGTCAAACGCTGAAAGATCAGTGGTGGACGGATTCTCCGCGTCGATCAGAACGACGCCGCCGGGCAAAGCATCCAGGAGTTTTTTGGTGTTTCCATGGTGCTTGGAATAATAAACGATAGCGGTTGCCATGCGCTATACCATCTCCATCTTCAGAATTCGGCCCACGCCAATGCTTTATTCGTGTGCGTACTTATACTATACCAGAAAATATTCCCGCGTTCAATATAAAAATCTCATCTTTCCCATAAGTAAATGTCCTGCAACGCCAATAACAGCAGAGAAAAGCGGGCAGAAAAAACGACAATTGACAATCAAGCAGGAAGGGAGTTTGCGGAATCCAAGCTGCAAAAGAACTGGCGAAAAAGGCACTGG
>JAFZOG010000076.1 GCA_017550745.1 Clostridia bacterium
GTGCAGGTGCACGAGGGACGAACCACCGATGACCGCCTGCGGCGGATTTCTCATCGGTGGTGAGATCACGCGAAACGAGCAATGTCCGCATGAAGCGGACTTGCGACTTTTGAGCGTGCGGATCGCAGAGGCCCTCGCCTCCTCGTTTCGTTACTCACTTAAAGCGCCCCTTCCATTTCGTCGGCGGAACAAATACCGAAAAGGTTATCTTTTTCCGATGTAATGGAGAGGATGTCATCAATGGGTATAGCGTTTCGGTTGACGGTGATCGTACGGGTGATTTCCAAGTCCACCTTCCGCACGGTGCCGGTTTCCGTCAGATACTGGCCGCGAATGCCGCGGGAAAAGGAATGCTCATCCGTGCAGGGAACATAATACCTGACAGCCGCTTTCACCTGATTTTTCTTTGCCAGGCGGCTGTTTCGGGTCAGGGCGTGAAGGATTGCCAGGCGGCGGTTCAATTCTTCCGTTTCACTTTCATCCGGGATGATCCTGTCGGTGTACACGGTATTTTTTTCCCGAACGCTTTCGCTGTAGCCGTCCAGCGCGTCGTAGGGCGCGAAGAGCTTGGCCCGCTTGCCTTGCTCCATGGGCGGATGGCGGAAGTAAAAATCGTCCCGGTCATGCCGCGGACGGCCCTGTAGGAACACCTGCAGATAGGGAAAATCCAGCGGGACGGCCCGCCCGTCCAGGAGGAAAAGCGCCTGTTCCATATGGAAACCCTGCCTTTCTATGTTTTTTCATGCGCCTGCATTTCCGGAGCAAGGGCGGACGCGCCGGCCTTGTGCCCGCCGATGAGCAGATTCCGCTCGACGGTGGTGGCCCCTTCCAGCAGATTCATGCCTTTGATGATCGCGTTCATGCCGAAGCGCTTCCGCACGGCCAGCATGGCTTTTTGAATGTTCCGCTCCTTTTCCACGGCTTCAAAATCTGTGAACAGATCCAGCTGGTAGCTGCCGTCGTCATATTCCACTTCGTTGGCGGAAATGTTCAGCCTGCGGATCAGCAGCTGGCGATCCACCTTCTGTTCAAAGGAAGAAATCAGGCGTTCCATGATCAAGGCCCGGCTGTTGGTGCGGATGCGCGTGCGCACTGTTCCGTTGGCGTGCCTGGGATGCGGACGCCCGTAATAATCCAGCGTCACCGGCCCCTGGTAATTGGGATACGCCACCAGGGATTCCGGGTCGAAGCAAATGCACCAGGTCAGGTTCGTGGTGGTGAGATTCTTGGCCAGCAGGTCGGCGCAGAGCAGATCGGCCATTTCGGCAAAGACCAGCTTTCCTTCTTCGTATTTGTAGGGGCGGGGCAGCACCTGGCCCGTGTTCAGGCTGCGGTCATCCGCCTTGTATTCCTTGATGTCCCGCATGGTGGCGGTTTCGATGCCCCAGGCGTGGTCGATCATCAGCTCCGCGTTGATGCCGAACAGCTTGTAGAGATAATCCTCGTTGCTCACCGACATGGCGGCGATGTCGCCCATGGTGTACATTCCGTGGGCCTGCAGGCGTTTGGCCGTTCCCGGGCCGATCTGCCAGAAGGAGGTCAGCGGCTTATGGGTCCACAGCGACAGCCGGAACTCCTGCTCGTCCAGCTCCGCGATCCTGACGCCGTCCTTGTCCGCCTGCTGCTTCTTGGCCACAATGTCCATGGCGATCTTGGCCAGGTAAAGGTTTGTTCCGATCCCGATGGTGGCGGTGATGCCGGTGGTTTTCAGCACGTCCCGGATCATGGTCATAGCCAGGCAATGGGCCGGGGAAACGCCCGCCTTTTCCGCGGCGGCGCGGTACAGATGCAGATACGGCGCCGCATCGATGAATACCTCGTCAATGGAATAAACGTGAATGTCCTCTGGGGCCACATAGCGCAGATAAATTTCGTAAATCTGCGCGCTGACGCGGATGTATTCCGACATCCGGGGCGGGGCGATGATGTATTTCACCTTTGTATGGGTATAGGCTTCGTACTTGCGGATGCACTCCTTGGCCTCGAACAGCCTGGGGCGGCTGGGCACGCCGATGGCTTTCAGGGAAGGGCTCACCGCCAGGCAGATGGTTTTGTCCGTCCGGCTTTCGTCGGCCACCAGCAGATTCGCCGTCAGGGGATCCAGCCCCCGGGCCGTGCATTCCACGCTGGCATAGAACGACTTCAAATCTGACGCGATATACTGGCTTGCCGGATATCTTCCCCCCATTCTTTCTTCCTCCCTTTTTGTCTGAAAGCTTTATTATGCCGCGAGGCATGGATATAAGAACATTTGTTCTTGTTTATGATTATATAACAAAAGGGCATTGCCTGTCAATCCCCTCAGGCAGTCGAAGAACCTGCTTTTCAAGCGAATGAAAGGCAGGTTCTTTGCATAGAAGGGTGCAGATGAACGAAAAATCGGAGGAAAAAACAGAGCCACAGGGCCAGTTTTTTGAGATTCACAGATGCGAATTTGAGCTTAACCCAGTTAGTAACCGGTTTAAGCCCGCGGTAGTAGGTATATCGTATGGCGTGTTTTTCCTTGGCGTCTGCGAAAACCCGTTCAATGGTCTGACTTCGCATTTCGTAGGTTTTCTTGCCCAGATCACTGTGCCGGATATCCTCGGCCTGCTCAATATAACCCTTCCAGAGATGCACGCCCACCGTTTTCACACAGTCGGCTGAAGCGGTACAGCGCTCCAGATCCGGGCAGTTCCGGCAAATATCCGCTTTGCTTTTGTATTCCCGGTATCCCTCCCGGTTGGTGGTAGAATAGCTTAATACCTGGCAGTTCGGACAAAGAACACAATCATAGTAGGCA
>JAFZOG010000077.1 GCA_017550745.1 Clostridia bacterium
CAGCTGAAAGATGCCTTGCTTCAAATCCAGGACGGCCGGGAAGAAATCGCTCATGGGCTGGCCCAAATACAGGAGGGTGAAACGCAGATCCGGGATGGCATAGCCGAGGCGGAACAAAAAATATCCGAAGGGGAGGACGAGTTGAACGCCCGGCGCATCGAAGTGGAAAACGGCTGGATCGAGGCCCTGGCGGAATTTGCCGATTTGAAAAACGAACTGCAGCGGGCTTACGAGGAGCTTTCCGAATGGGAGGGCTATCAGGTTTTCTGCAATCAGTTCATGCTTCGTTTTTCACCAGAGGCGTCACCCGACGCTGTTTTGGAAGATGTGAAGAAGGCGCTTTCAGATGCCGGCGTGGAGGTAAAAAGCACCGTTCTTTATGAATCTTCCCCCATCAATCGGCGCATAAGCAATAACCTGATCCCCATCGAAACCATGGCGAATTTTATCCCCATGATCTTTTTCGCCATCGCCATGATTGTGGTCTATCTGTTCATGTCGCTGATGATCCGGCAATGCCGTCGGGAAATCGGCATCCTACGCGCGCTGGGCTTTACCCGGTTCAGGGTGGTATCCCTTTTCTGCGGCGCGGGGCTCCTGGTCTCGCTGGGGGCCGTCGCTTTCGGGCTGGCCGTTTCCCTGGCGGTGCGGGGATACTTCGTGTATTACTTTTTTGACGTCCTTTTCCCGCTGCCCGTTCACGTGCTGGTGTTCAGCTGGCCCAAATTCCTGCTTTCCGCCGTGCTCACCCTGGCCGCCGTGGAAACGTCCACCGTCGTAAGCGCGCTCTCCATCAGCGGTATTCAGCCCTCGGAGGCCATGACCCGCGTAAAGCCCTCCGCCGTGAAAATCCCCCGTTTCGTCCGATGGGCGCTCCTCGGCGCGCCCCCCTTCCTGAAATTCAGCGTCATTTCCCTTTTGCGGAACAGGCTTCGGTTCCTGTTTTCGGTGGTTTGCTTAGCCGGTTCCGTCATGCTGATCTTTACCTCCCGTTCCCTGATCTCCTCGACCAACGAAATCCTGGATCGGACGTTTACGCGGAGCATCCATTACGACTGCCAGATTTTTATCAGCGAGAAGGAGGCGGACGATTTGCAGCGCGCCGTCGCGGCGCTTCCCTATGTTTCCGATGTGGAGCGCATGGATTATTATACCGCGTCCTTTTTCCTGAACGGGCATTCGGAAATTGCCAAAGTAGCGGTGGTGCAGGAGAATACGCGCCTTCTGTCCGTGGAGGACCAAAAAAGAAACGTCCTTCCCATCACGGGGGACGGCGTGGTGTTGGAAAAACATCTGGCGGAAAGACTGGGGGCGTCCATTGGCGATACAGTGGAGGTGAACGGCGCGCCGCTGCGGGTCAGCGCGGTTTCCGAGCAATGCGCCGCCCGGCTCCAGTATATGGACGATACGCAGGCTTATGCGCTGGGCGATTGTACCCTGCGATCCCTGATCTGCCATGTTCCGGTCGAATATGAATCCGAATTCATGGGGTTCCTGGTGGAACAGGACGGCTATTTGTACTCGGTGTTCACCCATTCGGCCTATTCTTCCTGTTTATTCCTGCTGGAAGGAGCCAATTTAGCCTGTTGGATGCTGATCGGCATCGCCATGATCATCGGTCTGGTGATCGTGGTGAATACCTCCCAGACCAATCTGCTGGAACAGAAAAGAGAACTGTGCGTGCTGCGCACATTGGGCTTTCAGCACGGCGAGCTTTCCCTGTATTGGTTCGCCCAATCCCTGCTGCATTTCCTGTGTTCCTGCGTGCTGGGGTTCCCGGCGGGCATCGCCATGGCGAAACGCGCGATACAGAATATGGAAATGGAGCTTTATACCTATACCTTCGTCAACAACCCCTGGGACTATGCCGTGACCGCCGGTCTGGTGTTCGCCTACATCGTTTTCAGCCATTTTCTTTCCATGCGTTCCCTGCGGCGGTGGGACATCGTGGAATGCGTGAAGGATAAGGAATAAGCGCGAAGCAATGCATACGCTCCTACCGATAACTATGATAAGAAGTGTTCAGCCGGCCACCGACCGTCACCATTCCAATAATATTTTTCCCGTAAGACACGACGGGCGGAATCAATAAAAGATCGGTTAGCCGATATATACCATACTCCGTGGGAATGTCGAGCTGAGTAAGATTTGTTATGCTGAGGTCTTTCGTATTATGTCCATAACCGAGTAAAGCGCTACTCACCCGCGCGACCCACAACTGCTGGACAAGGGCAGTTCAGGGGGTGCTTTGCGCAGCCCAAAAGAGACGCCGCCCTCACAGCGACGTCCCCTTCTTTTTTCCCTGCATACGCGCTAATTCAGGAAGGGGTGGCGGCACAGCATATAGGACGATTTTAAATCAGTATATACTTAATTAAATTATTGACAATTTGGTAATTTTCATATATAATCAAAACAAATAAACCGCAAAAGGAGGGTGCCCCATGTTCAAAAGGTTCCTGGCTATTCTGCTTTGCCTGCTCCTGGTCGTTCCGGTTGCGCTGGCGGACGGGCTGTCCGTCGGGGATGTGAACGACTTCCTCAACAACTCCGCGAAGCTGGGCGAAGGAAGCAAGGCGAATCAGGTCGCCGTGATCCCCTTCGACCACATTGACGGCCCCAAAGACGAAGACCTGTTCTACGCCTTCGTTCCCTTCAAGTATGTGGCCCGCAGCTACATCAAGTACCAGGTCACCTTCATTTCCTGCACCTGCCGCAGCGCGGACGTGAACGTGTGGTCCACTGCGTATGTGGAACTGACCCTGCCCTCCTCCGGCAAGATCGAGGACTCTGCCATCCGCACCCTGAGCTTC
>JAFZOG010000078.1 GCA_017550745.1 Clostridia bacterium
CCAGTGCCTTTTTCGCCAGTTCTTTTGCAGCTTGGATTCCGCAAACTCCCTTCCTGCTTGATTGTCAATTGTCGTTTTTTCTGCCCGCTTTTCTCTGCTGTTATTGGCGTTGCAGGACATTTACTTATGGGAAAGATGAGAATATTATATACAAAAAAACAGACGGCCGGATCGATTTTCGGATAAAAGCCTTGCGGGCAGATGGACGGCATGCTATAATTCCCTTGAAATGGGACGATGTTTTCATGAAAAACGCTGCTTAAGAAGGAGGCTGCGCGTCATGCCGCAGTGGCTGGTTACAGACGTTTCGATCATTCTCCCGTCTGTCACGCTGACAGTGATGCTGGCGTTTTTCGCGCTGACCGACGCTTACATTGGCAAGGATCACCGAAAGGTACTGCTGGCCATCTGCGCTTTGATGCTCATTCTGATCGCGCAGAACTATTGCGACATGCTTTTGCAGGGACGGTATGTGAATACTTCCCTGCGGACGGCTGTTTCCGTTATTGGCTACATCCTGCGCCCGGTGATCCTGACGCTGTTCTGCCATGTGGTCAGCCCCAAGGGCCGGTTTTATCCCGCGTGGACGCTGGCGGCGGTCAACGGGGCAGTTTATATGACGGCGTTCTTTTCGCCCCTGACATTTCGGATTTGTGAATACAACCATTTTCATGAAGGGCCGCTGAGATTTACCTGCCATGCCGTCAGCGCTGTACTGCTTTTCTACCTGCTGTTCCTGTCCGTCAGAAAATTCCGGACCGCCGGGGCGCGGAACAACTGGGTTCCTCTGCTGGCTGCTATCCTGATCGTCGGTTCCGTTGTGATGGATAGCAACGTGCAAAAATCGGAGCAGCCGGTCACCTTTCTGACCATGGCCATCGTGCTCAGCAGCAATTTCTATTATGTCTGGCTGCATTTGCAATTCGTCAGGACCCGCGAACGGGAGCTGCTGGCCGGACAGCGCGTGCAGATCATGCTCAGCCAGATCCAGCCGCATTTTCTGTTCAATTCACTGGAAGTGATCCGGCGGCTGTACCGGAAAGACCCTGAAAAAGCGGAGGTCGCGCTGCTGAAATTCGAGCGGTATCTGCGGGGAAACATGGATTCTCTTTCCCAGGATGAGCCCATCCCTTTTCAAACCGAACTGGAACACACGAAGCTGTATTTGGAATTAGAGCAGCTTCGCTTCCCCGATGAGCTGCGTATCGCCTATGATCTTTCCTGTACGGGCTTTCCGGTGCCGTCGCTTACGCTCCAGCCGCTGGCGGAAAACGCCGTGCGGCACGGCGTGCGTGGCAAGAAAAGCGGCGAGGGCACGGTGACGATTGCCACAAGAGAATATGATGACCGCTTTGAGATCACCGTAACCGACGACGGTAACGGCTTTGACCCGAACCTCGTTCCCCAGGACGGTCAGTCCCATGTGGGCCTTTCCAACGTTCGGGAACGGCTGCGCTGCGCGGGGGCTTCCCTGCGGATCGAATCGGGACCGGAAGGCGGCACGGAAGCAGCCATCATCATCCCCAAAATTGTGAATCAGAGGTAAAGCGCAATGCGTATATTCGCGATAGATGATGAATCGGGCGTTCTGGAAACGCTGTGCGAGGCCATCAGGTCAGCCGCTCCGGGGGCGGAGCTTTTCGATTTCCGGCGCGGCCAGGAAGCGCTGGATGCGATTACAGAAAAGGATATTTCCCCGGATGTGGTCTTTTCCGACATCCGAATGCCTGACATGGACGGCCTGCGGCTTGCCGCAGCCGTCAAAGCAGTTTCGCCGGACACGCGGATCGTCTTTACAACCGCCTATTCTCAATACGCGCTGGAAGCTTGGCAGCGCCGCGTTCACGGATATCTGATGAAGCCCGTGACGGCAGAGGATATCCGGGACACGCTGGACAATCTGCATATGCAGAGCGCCCCTGTCCCGCCGAATAAGCTGCGCGTTCAGTGCTTTGGTCATTTCGAGGTTTTCTGGCAGGATCAGCCCGTGATTTTCATGCGGAAGCAAAGCAAAGAGCTTTTCGCTTTTCTGATCGACCGGGAAGGAGCGGCCTGCACCTCCGAAGAAATCGCGGCAGCCCTGTGGGAAAACGAAAGAGACATGAAAGCGGCGGGAGAACGCATCCGAAAGATCATCAGCGATTTGAAGGCGACGCTACAAAAAATCGGCATGGAGGACGTATTGATCCGGCAGCGGCGGCAGGTGGCTGTCCGGCGGGATTTGATCGACTGTGATTATTACCGCATGCTGGAGGGTGATATGACCGCTGTGAACGCCTACCGCGGGGAATACATGGCGGATTACAGCTGGGCGGAACTGACGGCGGGACGGATGCATTTTCGATACAAGCGGTAATCATAAGGAATCGGCGTCTGTTCATTCGAGGCCAAGGGAAATATTCCCCAAACGGAGTACATTCGCTGCTGAAAAGTATACGCTGCTTTTTCAGCCTTTTTTTGCATTTTTAAGAAAAAACCGCCGTTTTTGTCACGTTTATGGACGCATGGGGTGATACAATAAAATCAATACAATGAGGAAGGGATGCGCTATGAAAAAGATTTTTTGCGGATCTGTTCTGATCCTTCTTCTCGCGCTTCTTATTTGTCCGGCCCAGGTCGAAGGCGTGTCTCTGAGCGTGGACCCCACCGGGAGAACAGAAGGATTTTCCGCCGTACTGTACGACAACAGAAACGGCCTGCCCACCGCCGATGCCAATGCCATTGCCGAAACCGGCGAGGGCTTCATTTGGATCGGCAGCTACGCGGGCCTTATCCGGTATGACGGCAATACCTTTGAACGTATGGATTCCACAAACGGCATCACCAGCGTGACAAGCCTCTTTGTGGACAGCCGGGAACGCCTGTGGATCGGCACCAATGCCAACGGCTTCGCCGTTATGGAACGCGGCGAATACCGCATTTGGGACCGGCACGACGGCCTGAAATCCTCCAGTATCCGCGCCTTTGCCGAGGACGGCAGCGGAGCCATTTACGTGGCGACCACCTCCGGCATTGCGATTGTAGATACGGATATGAACATGACTATGCTCGCTGATTCAGAGCTCGAAAGCGCCTATATCCGGGATCTTCGCCTGGGCACAGACGGGCTGATCTACGGTCTGACACAGCCCGGCGACTTGTTCACCCTGCGTGGCGGGGCGCTGGAAACCTACCTTTCCCGCGATGACTGCCGCATCCAGGATGTGGTCGGCATCCTCCCCGACCCCAAACAGCCCGGCGATCTTTACCTGGGAACATCGGGCTCCGGGGTTTACCATGGCAGCTTTAAGGACAACTTTGAAACGGTGGAGACTACGAATGTCGAGCCGCTTGCCTATGTGGAGCGGATGGAATTCATCGACGGCCAGCTTTGGCTTTGCGCGGATAACGGCATCGGCAATATCGGCGACGAAGGCTTCCACCAGCTGGACAACCTGCCCATGAACAATTCCATTACCCACGTCATGACCGATTATGAAGGGAATCTATGGTTCACCTCCACCCGGCAAGGGGCCATGAAGGTCGTTCCGAACCAGTTTTCCAATATCTACGACCGCTTCGGCTTGCCCGAAGCGGTGGTCAACGCCACCTGCCTGCTGGGAAATCAGCTGTTTGTGGCGACCGATTCCGGGCTCACCGTGATCGAAAACGGAAATAAGCTGGACAGCCTTCCCCTGGCCGGAGCGGCGGCGGCCTCCGGCGCCGATCTGGAAACCGCCGATTTGCTGAAGTATCTGAACGGCGTGCGTATCCGTTCCATCGTCCGCGACAGCAAGGATCGGCTCTGGATCGCTTCCTGGCAAAAGTATGGGCTGCTTTGTTACGATCATGGGGTGCTGACATCCTATACTGTAAATGACGGACTCTTTTCCGACCGCGTGCGCGTGGTGTGCGAAAGGTCGGACGGCGCGATCATGGTTGCGAATACCGGCGGCGTGTGCGTCATAGAAGACGGCAAAGTGACGGACACGTACGGCGCGGATGCGGGCATTAAAAACAGGGAAATCCTCACCGTCGCTGAGGGCATGAACGGGGATATGATCCTGGGCTCGGACGGCGGCGGCATCTATATCATCGGCAGCGAGGGGACCCGGCATATCGGTGTCGACGATGGGCTCGGTTCCGAGGTCATCATGCGCGTCAAGCGCGACCCCTATCGCGATATTTTCTGGATCATCACCACGAATTCACTGGCGTATATGGACGCGGATTACCAGGTGACGACGATCCATAATTTCCCTTACCCCAATAACTTCGACCTGTACGAAAACAGCCGAGGTGACGTGTGGGTCATGTCGGGCAACGGCATCTATGTGCTCCCCGCGGATGAATTGCTGGCGAACGGAGAACTGTCCCCGGTTTTCTATAATCTGGACAGCGGGTTTTCAAGCACCGCCACAGCCAATTCCTACAGCGAGCTGACCGCTGAAGGAGACCTGTATATTGCCGCGACCACGGGCGTCACTCATGTCAACATTGAAAAAACTTTTGAGGATGTCAACGATCTGAAAGCGGTTGTTCCCTATGTCGAGGCGGACGGAAAGCGGCTCTATCCCCGAGAAGACGGAGCGTTTTTCATTCCGAAGGATACGCAGAAGATTACGATCTACAGCTATGTCTTCAACTATTCGCTGACTAATCCGCAGGTGATGGAATGGCTCAAGGGCTTTGAACAGCAGCGCGACAGTATCAAGCGCAGCGACATGGTTCCCGTTGAGTATACCAATCTTCGGGGCGGCAGTTACAGCTTTGTGCTTCAGCTGAAGGATGCCATGGGGCGCAGCAGCAAGGAGGTCTCCGTTCAGATCGTCAAAGAGAAGAAGCTGTACGAGGAAACCTGGTTCCTGATCGTCTCGGGTCTGGTTCTGCTTGCCGCGCTGGCCATGACCGTCCGCTTCTATGTCCGGCAGAAGACGCGCAAGCTGGAAAAGAAGCAGAAGGAAACCATGGCGCTGGTCGGCGGCATCACCGAGGCCTTCGCAAAGGTCATCGATATGAAGGACCGCTACACCAACGGCCACTCCTTCCGCGTGGCGAAATATACAACCATGCTGGCCAAGGAACTGGGCTGCGACGAAGAAACGGTGGAAAAGTACTATCGCATCGCGCTGCTGCACGACATCGGCAAGGTCGGCGTGCCGCCCGAGGTGCTGAACAAGCCAGGCAAGCTGACGGACGATGAATTTGAAGTCATCAAATCCCATACCTCCCAAGGCTATGAAGCGCTCAAGGAAATCAGCATCATGCCGGAGCTGGCCGTCGGTGCCGAAGCCCATCACGAGCGTCCGGACGGCAGGGGCTATCCCAATCATTTAAAAGGGGACGAAATCCCCCGTGTGGCGCAGATCATCGCTGTGGCGGACTGCTTCGACGCCATGTACTCCAACCGTCCTTATCGCAATCGCATGAACTTTGACAAGGTGGTTTCCATCATCAAAGAAGTGTCCGGCACTCAGCTCGCCCCGGACGTGGTGGACGCCTTCCTGCGGCTGGTGGACAAGGGTGAGTTCCGCGCGCCGGATGACTATGGCGGCGGCTCTATGGAGACGGTGGATAATATCCGGAAGAAAGCGGAGTGATTATCAACGCAGTCCATGCTGCTGTCAATCGCAGGGGTACGAATCTTCGGACGGAACGATCCACGTTCAATGAACCCGGGCAGGATTGCATTTGACGCAAAAAGCCGGAAGAGAAATCATTCTTCCGTAGAACAGCGCAATCATCTCACAGAAAAACAAAAAAACTCAATGAAAGAGGTATACTCATGAAAAAGACGCTGAAACATAGCTTGATCCTTGCGCTTTCCCTGTCGCTTCTCTTCTGCGCAGTATGCAAGGCGGAGGTTTCCGAGAACAGCCAGTCTCTTTTGCTCACCGGCGTGGGCAACGCCCGGGAATTGGGCGGCTACGCAGCCGAGGGCGGAAAAACGGTGAAGCGGGGCGTGCTGCTGCGCACGGCCAAACTGGCAAACGCCACAGAGGAGGACATGGAAAGGCTGCTCTCGGTCTATCATTTGGCCGTGGATGTGGATCTCCGGGGCGATGGCGAGGTGGAAAGAGCCCCCGACCCGGATCTGGAGGGCGTGGAATACCTGAATATCCATACCCTGGATGAAAGCACGGGCCCGTCGGAAGAACTGGAAGCCGAAATCGCGGCCCTGGAGGAGCAGGGCGTCGAGATCGATAAAATCACCGAGCTCCGCCTGTTCATGAAATACGGCGGCTTTACCGATCAGATATATGTGGACTTCCTTTCCTCCGACGTGGGCAAGGCCGGGTACAGCCGGTTTTTCCAGGCGCTGCTAACGCTGCCCGAAGACCGGGCCCTCCTGTTCCACTGCTCCCAGGGGAAGGACCGGACAGGCTGCGGGGCCATGCTGATCCTCTTTGCTTTGGGCGCGGACGAGGAAACCGTCATGCAGGATTTCCTTTTGACCAACGAATACAACGCGGCCCTGATCGCCGAGGAACGGGCATACCTGATCGAAAACGGCATCGGGGAAGATGAACTGGACACGTACATGAAAGCCATGGATCAGGTGTACCCCGAATTCATGGAAAACGCCATCCAGTGGATGACGGAAACCTACGGTTCGCCCCTGGGCTATATCACTAATGCGCTGGGCGTGACGGAAGCAGAGATTCAAGCGCTTCGGGATAAGTTTCTGGAATAAGCATCCTGATCCCTGTCAGCAAGCAGCAAGATCAATTGTCGAAAACAGCGTTCAGGAAAAAATATAACGGTTTCCATAAGCAGCGTAATAGACTATGAATGATTCATGGGTGTAAAAATGATAAAGCTGTTTGATGAAATCCCGACGCTTGAAAACGAGCGGCTCGTTCTTCAAAGGTTGTATGATACAGATTCAGAGGAACTGCGGGCATTTGCTCATGACAGAAACGTGTACCGGTGTCTTCCGACATTTTTGTTTGAACAAAAATACGAGGATCCGCACCTTGTCATTCAAAAGCTCTATACGGAGTGCTTTCAGGCCAAAGAATCGCTGATTCTCGGTATTTTCCTGAAGGATACAAAGGCTTTCTGCGGCCTGGCGGAGTTCTATGGTTTCAAAGACGCGCTGCATAAAACCTGCATTGGGTACAGGCTGGCGGAAAAATATTGGGGTCAGGGCATTGCGACAGAAACGGTCGCGCTGATGGCGGACTATCTCTACGCACAGACGGATACAGAGATCATGACCGCCAGCACAATGATAGAAAACCGAGCCTCCGCCCGGGTGCTGGAAAAAAACGGTTTTCTGCTGAGCGCCGCAACCGTGCCCGAAGATTGGGGCTATCCCCGGCCGACCATCGCCGACAAGTGGTTCAGGGAAAAAACTCACGATTTGGATTATAAAAGGGCGTAAAAACAGTCTTCCTGAAAAAGAAGAGATGGTTTTCTTTGAACGGAAAAAACTCTGACGGCTAAAAATCATTCAGGCAGCTTTACCTTTTTTTACCAAGGGAAAATTGAGCAAATAAGCCCAATACACACCTTGGCGGGGAATGACAGCATGAACGGAGGATGAAAAAACCGGAAGCAAGCTTTGTTATTTCCATTCCGGAAACTGCTCTTTGAACGCTCTATGGAAGTATTTCTCCATCACAGGCTCATAGACCGCCTGGGCGTATTGTTCCAATTTGCCCTGCTCATACAGGTACTGAAGGATGGTGTAGCGCTCCCTAAAGGTGCGGCCTCGGAGGATGCCGTCCACATAGCGCTGCCTGTCCGTTACGGTAAAGGGAATTTTCAACGTGCTTTGCAATTTATCGATCCGGTCAAAGGCAGGCAGATACTTTTCAATCAGGCCGCGCAGGTGCGCGTCTTCCGTCTCATGGCAGAGTTTGCGGAACAGCTCGATGGCGGTGAAGGTGCCCTCACCTACCTCAATGCCGTGCAGATTGGGCACCTTGCCCTCCTCCACGTCCATCACTTCCCAGGTCTGCCCGATCATGTGCTCGGTGCCGCTGGCAGGGCGGGAGGAGCCGCAGAAGGCGATGCATTCGCCGGAAAGGATCAGCCCCTCGCTGGCGGCTCGGATGGCGGGCAGAGCGCGGCTTTCCAGCGCGGACGCGGAGTCAATGCACTGGCCGGTAGCCTTCAGCACCATGTCCGCGATCTGTTCGCAGTAGTATTCCCCATTCCGATCCCGGCTGATTTCCCAGTCCAGGATGGCGATATATTTGCCGATCATATCGCCGACGCCGGAAAGCAGCAGGGGATAAGGCGCGGCGGCGTTGATGCTCAGGTCGATGATGATATGCCGGGCGATGGAACAGTTGTACACGATCTTTTTCCGGCCGTTGAGCAGCGGGGCCACCACGGAGGCGTAGCCGTCCATGGACGGGGCGGTGCCTACTACGCCGTAGGGGATGCCCAGGCGATAGCTGACCATGCGGCACGTGTCGTTCAGGGAGCCGGAGCCCACAGCCAGGATGTAGTCCGGATTCAGGGACCAGGCGTTGATATCGTACACTTCCCGGTCCCGGCCCGCCTCCATGAGCACCTTCCCGATGTTCTCAGCATTCGGCAGGGCGGGGGCAGGCAGCACCAGCGTATGGGACAGGATGCCTTTTTCTTTCAATATTTCTTCCACCCGCTGCCCGGCCACCCGGTAGGTGTTTTCATCCGCCACCAGGAATATACGGCGGTAGTTCTTTAAAATCTCGCCTGTCTTTTCAATGGCGTGATCAGATACCTCGATCACTTCCGTGGGGATTTGATGGTGCTTCTGCACACAGGTGCAATCCATTTCGATCATCGTTTTCTCTCCTTTTCTTTATTCCGCCATATGGTGAATATAGGGCATGTCCGGCATATCTTTGAACTGATAAAAGCGCTTCGCGTTGTCATGCAGAAACAACCGTTTTTCTTCCTCCGTCAACCGGAGCGATTTGCCGATAAAATCCCAGCTCATGCGGTAAGTGATGGCGGTCATGGTGCGGGGATAGTCCGATCCCCACATGAGCTTTTCCATGCCGCAGATGTCCCGGGCCTCCAGGATAGCGCTCACCGCCGATGGATAGGGGTAAAACTCACTGTTGAACAGCCAGGTGATGCCGCCGGATTCGATATACACATTGGGAAGCCGGGCCAGCTTGATCTGTTCCTGCCAGCCGGGCCGCGTCACCATGCCGAAATGACCGATGGCGATGCGAAGATCGGGGTACTGCCTGGCCATTTCCCGCAAAGACGCGGTTTGTATGTCCCCGTCCGCCATGTCAATGGCGATGAACAGGCCCGCTTTGTCCGCCGCAGCGAACACATCCCCGCATTCTGTCAGATCAGTATTTTTCAGCCGTCCTCCGCAGACTTTGATGCCGTCCACGCCGCTTGTATCCGGTATTCCCGCTTCCTCATACAGCGCTGTCACCCGGAAGCGGTCTGGAACCTGCTTCCGCACTTGTTTTAAGTATCTGTCCTGGTTTCCGTCGATGTACTCCTGCGTCACCACCGCTCCGGCAACTTGGGCAAAATCCATATTGGCAAGGAGCCGTTCCGCGCTGTTGACACCGTCTGTCATATATGGCGGCAGCATCTGGCGCGTTTCCGCGCCAAACCGGCTTTTGCCGCCGCCCACATCATACACCGGCAGGCCGTTGACCCGGCCTTGCTGCTTCAGCCACAAATGCACGTGCGCGTCGATCATACCGCTCCCCCTTTTACCGTTCTGTGTCGATATAATCCCGGTTCCAGATGACCGCCGTTTTCATGGGCGCGCCTTTGCAGTAAATCTTGCTTTCATAGGCATCCATGGGATCGGCGGTGAATTCTTCTTTATCGATCAGGCCCACGATCTCATCGTAACGGCTGGCGGCAAGCATTTGAATCGCTTTCTCCATATGATCCTGCCGGAAATTGATGGAACCGAAGATCAAATGGTTCTGGAAGCCGAAGGGCATGGTGTCAAAAGTAATTTTAGGGCCCAGGGAGAAGGAATTGTAAATGCCGTTGCAGCCCAGCGCGCCGTGCCTGAAAGCGATTTCGTGCTCCACGTTCGTCCCGCTGACGCCGATAAAGCAAGTAGCTTTGCCGCCCAGAACGCCACGGATGGCAGCGGCGCAATCCCCAGGATCGGCAAAGGTGTTCTGTACATATTCCGCCTTCGCCTGCTCCAGGGCGAAGCGAACCTTGGGGCTGTCCGCCGGGCTGCGGCCCACGAAACAGATATGGGCATCCGGGTGGGCCCGGCGAATCACGTCGCCCACAAACATGCCGGTGGTGCCCAGGCCGAAAATCACCGTGCGCCCAAATATTTCATCGGCGGCGTAATGCCTGGCCGTTTCCAGATCGCATTGCCGACGCCGCGCTGTCTGCCGGAACCAATGGGCGCTGCCCAGATCCTCCATACGCTCCAATTGGAACAGCATGCAGGCGAAGGGATCCGGGAACACCATCTTCTTGGCAAAGGACAGCGCCAGCTTTCCGTCCTGCGCGTACCCGTCCGGGATGGCGAGCAGCATATCCGGGTTCACGTATATACCGTCGCAGAACAGGCCGTCCGCCCGGTCGCAGCCGTATTCAAAATAGGTTTCGTCCTCCGTAAAGCGCGTGGGATCCACGCTGTCCCCGCCCCGGATGAGCACGATGGCAAAGCGGTTCTGCTCCGGCACCCACACCACGCCCTCATGGCCGTTGATCAGCCGGTTTTGCCCAGGTGGAAACTTCGCCGTCAGCTGGCCCCGCCGGCCCATTTCCATCAGTTCATGATCGGTGCCGCAGAAGCCCACGATCACCGGGTGGGCCAGAATGCCTTCCTTTATCGGCTCCACCCGCAGCCGCTGCCGGGGCGGGTTGATGAGTTCCACTTCACCGTATCGAAGCGGATGAATGGGGTCGTTTTGAAAGTATGTGCCGCAGCTTTTCATGTTGTTTCCTCCATACTGTTATAAGCCATCCATCATTCTTAACGGAAAGAATATGCTGACGTTGCTTTGCAGATCAGGCGCTTTTTTCATATTTCGCGCATCAACAGGGCTTGTTCTCCATGTTTTTCCCAGGTCACATTATATACGAATATTAAAGGAAAGGCAATAAAATCATATAAGCCCAAGCACAATGAAGAATGAAAAAATGCTCCCCCGTAGGGAAGCTGCGATCAACAGAAACAAAACCTTGTTCAATGATTATTCATTCTATAGAAAACCCGTATACTCTGCGTTTTCTGCGTACAAATAGCCCAAAAACGGTACATTCACTCACTGTCACGAATTTCATCCAGCGCCCGATTGATCTTCTTTTCGTCCTGCTTGTCCAGCCAGTGGCTTGAAAGCCAGACAAAAGTATAGATGATAAAAAAGATAACGCTCACGGCGATAAAGCCCTCCGCATCCGTATACCATTTGAAAACCCAGCCTGCGCCGGTCACGGCCGCCCAGAGCGCCAGGCAATGGAGGGCCACCCTGAACCAGAGCGTTTTCCTGTCCCATTCTTCCCAGTCCAGCAAAAGAACGGTGGGCAGCGCGCACAGGACGCCGGTGAGCACGATGGAAATGGGATGATACCATTGAAGAACAATATCATTTCCGGCGAAATGCTGAATCACCGCGTTGATCCCGTTCAGGAACAGGATGGAGGTGGAAATGACCATGCTCTGGACAAACAGCTTCTTTGCGGCGTTCATGGAATACCCAGCCTCCTTTTGATCTCTTTCACATAGCTTCTGGAGATGATCACGCGCTCCGCGTTCAGGAGCACGGCCACCATCCTGCCCCCCGGCTCCGCGCTGACATTCTGAATCTTTCGCAGGTTCACGATCATGGATTTGGAGATGCGCACGAAATACGGCCCCAGCTTTTCTTCCAGCTCATACAGGCGTTCCCGGCATTCGTAGCAGTCGCCCTTGGTGTAGATATATGTGTGCTTGTCTACGGACTCGATATAGTATATCTGCGTCAGTTTACAGAAGTAGGTGCTTCTGTCCTTGGTGACGGTGATGCCGCCGGAGCCGTTTTCCAGCAGATCTATGGCGTTCATAATATCCGCGGTTTTCTCCACCGCGCGGATCAGCGCCTGTTCCTTTTCTTTTGCGTCCACCTGCTCAAACCGAACCCGCATGACAGCCGTCCCCTTTTAACGTGTCATTTTTTCGTTGTTATTATACCATAACGCTCGCCGCTTTTCCATACGGGAGCGGCGAGACGATCGACCGCGCTTCGCGCCGGTCATCTCGTTATGATTTTGCATTTGGCGTCTGGTTGGAACCTGGAAAACCAACCGCGGAAAATTCCGCCCTGGAAAAAGGAGATGATGACAAAGAAGATGTCGGCAAACAGAATGAAGATGAAGGAGGGCACCATGATGCGGGTATACCATTTCCCGGCATCCGTGCCTTTGTTGATGTGAACGGCCAGACGCAGCGCATACGCGATGATCCCGCAGCAAAGGACCAGCAGCTGCAGGAGGCTGAAACCAAAGGAACGAACCAGCTCCAGGACATTTCCCCCCTGAACGGCGCGAAGCCCCATGTTCAGCAGCATCAACCCGAACATCACAGCGATCATGATCCTTTCCACATTCAGCATCACGCCGCCGCCGATGCCGATGCCGCCGCACCAGGTAAGCCCTGCGCGGGCGCAGAAGTTCTCCATCGCCTGCATCAATGGTTCGTTCTGCTTTCCTTCGATGAAGCCGTTGTTGGCGATCACATAGACCTTCAGCTTTAAGCCGTTTTCGATGCAGAATTCTTCCATCTCTTTCATGAACGGCAGCACGTGGGAAGGAACGCTGTCCACATACAGGGGCGTGACAAAAACCACCTTGCCGGCATCTTTCAGCGCGTTCAGGATGGGTTTCCGGTCCGCCGGGGTGCGAAGCTGGAAATACTCCTTCTGGCCCCGGATCATGAGCCCTTGGCATTTCATGATAAATCCCGAAACGCTCAGCCTTTTCTTCGGGCTGCAATTGATCAGAACTGTTTTTTCCATCATGCCATCCTCCCCGCTTCTTCCGCGTCCGCGCAGAAGATCACGCTGTGTTCCCGGAAGCCCATGTTGACGGCGTTGCGTTCCGCCATCAGTTGCAGGGTGTTTTTTTCCGCTTCCGTAATGTCCCCATAGACAATCACGCGGAGGCTGTTCCGTTTCCCGTAACGGAGGGTGTGGTGCATCTGTCCCCCTCTGTACGTGCTGAGCGGGGTGGAGCTTCCGATGCTCCTGTCCAACAGGTTCTTGACCGGAGCGCTGTAACCGCCGTACAGATTTTCGGTAATGATGGCCAGGTCATCTGAGTTTCCCAGCACCCGGCAGGCATGGTGCAGCGCGTCCTTCATTTCGCAGGCGGCGGGATGTTTGGTCCAGCATTTGAAGCACCCTTGGCATGGCGCGTACCTGCCATCCGCGCAAACTACCTGATCCGCGGCCGCAAGCAGCCTGGTGTTCTCTTCTTTTCCGAAATCGTGAATGATCGTTTTCATGCTTTGCCTTCTTTCGTTCATTGTAGGTTTTCCGCGATCACAAAAAGCATGATACAGTAGTCCGGAAAAAACACAATACTTTCGCTACCATGATGCACACCGGCATGACCAAGATGCACAGATACCATTCCGGAGAAGAAAAAAGCCCTTCGCGGTTTTTCCGCTTGAAGGGCTGTATACCTGACAGGGGCTGCGCTATTTCCTTTTCTTTGGCGGAGGCAGTTCTTTATCCATGGCTTCCACCAGATCCCGGAGGAACTCCCTGTTTTCTAAATTTACAACGAGCAGCATTTCCTTTGCGCCTTCATACGGAATCTCTCTTTCCGCGTCAGGCATCATGGCAAGGGCAGGTTTTATGGGCTTCACAAGAAACCGGTCATCATAGATGCCGCCGATGATTTTCCCGTGACAGTAGATGATGTATTCGCCCATCATGGATCGCCAGGTAATGCCCTCCAGTTCCGAAAGCTGTTCCAGGATAAAATCAAGATACTCCCTGCCTGACGCCATTTTCATGCCTCCAAAAGATTGAACCGTCATTTTACAGACGCATCATTGTCCTTGACTGCGTCCATTTCCGCAATCAGTTCCGCCAATGGACGGTATTCACCGCCCCACCATTCAAAAACGTGCATACCTTCTTCCTCAAGGATGGGGCCGCTCAGTTTCATCCGGATGCCAAGCTTTTGAAGCAGGCCCTCTCTGTCAAGTGGGACCGCGCAGTGAGGCGTCAGCCGTGAAAAAGCTTCGTATGAAACGCCGAAGACCACGTTTTCGATCCCCAGAGACGCGATGGCGCACAGGCAGCGTTCGCAGGGAGCGCAGCTCGTATAAAGAACAGAATCTTTTAGAACGGTATCCGGGTACCGGTTCGCGCATTGATGCACCAGATTGAATTCCGCATGGCCAAATATGCCCCTTCTCCAGTCCGCTGTGTTCTCGGCTTCTTCAAGGATTTCTCCGTTATGGACAAGCAGCGCGCCGAAAGTATCAAAGCCTTTCTTTCCTGCCCGGATCGCCAATTCGTAGCAGCGCTTCACATATTCTTCGTCTTTCAATAAACCGCCTTCCGTTTCTTGATCCCTCTGCAATGGGATGCTCAGAATCCCAGGGAATCGTTGACCAGGATCACATGGATCCTGTCCTTGTGCCGGGAATACCGTGTCATCAAGAACTGGCAGCAGATGGTGTCCGGGGATTTGCAGTCCATACACGCGCCGGTCTTGGCGCAGGGGGTGGACAGGCCGAAGCGCTGGGCGTTGATGGGCGCGGCCACATTCCGGGCCCGTTTCATGGCCCCGTCCACGTCGTTGCAGACTTTGTTCATGCCCACGATGAAGATCACCTTTTTCGGTCCCTGGGCGATGGCGGACACGCGGTTGGAGTTCCCGTCGATATTGATCATGATCCCGTCTTCCGTGATGGCGTTGGCGCTGGACAGGAACACGTCCGCGTCGTAGGCCATGAGCATGGCCGCCCGTCTGTCTTCGCAGGCGTCCCGGTCAATGAAATTGTACTTGCCGTTTTTCAGCGCGTCCACCAGACCGATTTCGTGGACGCTCATACCGCCGCCCATGGTGACGGAGCTTCCTTCCGGAATCAGCGACAGGGCCAGCTTCTGCGCTTCTTCCCTGGATGCCGCGTAGTACCCGGTCATGTTCCTGGACTGAAGCCCTTTGATTACTTTCTGCGCCAGCAGTTCGTTCCGCCTGAAGATGTTTTCATTCATGGTGTTTCCTCCCTTTGTTTGTTGTCCAATAAAGTGTATCATTGCATACTATCCATAAACTGTAAGGCTTGTTCCCGGCTTTTTCAATACAGTCAAGCGGTTATGGCTGTTATGCATATTTCCTGAAAATTGGTTTGCTCAAACAGTTCCGTTTCGTTTTCAATGTCATTCTATCACATTTTTTTCAAAAAATCTATACCATGCACAGATCGGCATATAAAAGGAAAAGCGCAGACGTATTCAAGCCCTCATCCAATTATGAGACCTATTATTTGAATTTATAGCATTTTTACTCAACTTTCCCATAACGAAACGCACGAGAAAGCGAGGTGACGCCTAAAAAAGGGACCTGAAAAAAAGTACTGTTTACAAGAAAAAGGGCATCAAACTCTGGTATAATAGGGTTGCTACACCAAACCTACCGAGAGGA
>JAFZOG010000079.1 GCA_017550745.1 Clostridia bacterium
CTCCTCCTCCGGTACGATCACGTTGGGATACAGGATGCCGTTCTTCTCGGTGTAAGTCAGTTCGCTCATTTTCTTTGCTCCTTTCAGCGTTTCTCGCCGTTACTTCGATTTGCCGCAGCACCCGTTCGCTCATTTCGCTGACAGCGGAGCCCAGGATGGCCACCGCTTCGGGCGTGTTGAAATCGAAAATGCTCATGAAATCTTCATGGCCGAAGTGCTCCTCCGGCTCCAGGCCGCAGCGGGACATGAGCATATAGGTCACGCTCACGCTGGCCGCCTGCCGGAATGCCGCCCCGACGTTGTATTCATCGTACTCTTCCAGGAAAGAGCCGTCAACGATGTCAAGGATGTCCTGTTTATGCTCCTCCCAATAAGCCGTGGACAGCCTTGTAGCAATGGTTTCCAGCTTGTCCGGCAGCGATCCGGCGTCCAGACCGTACTCTTTTTCCAGCATGGCGTGGACGGCATCCTCGTTGGCGTCGTTGATCTGCCAAACGAAGGGACTGCGGGAATTTTCCCGCCTGCCGGTGTCGGACACGTCGAACACATAGCGGACGCGGGGAATGTTCCCGTCCTGGTAGGTCAGGGCGATGCCCTTGGAACCGCGCCGGATATACCGGCCCATGGTGTTCGTCCATAAATCGTACTCCGCACAGGCCGTCGCGTCCGGGCGCTGGGCGAAGATCATAAGCTGCTCTAAATACGGATACTTGTACAGCCGCGCAGCCGTGGTCAGAAACGCTGTCCAGCTTTGATAGCTGCCGGTGATTTGCTTCGCCGTATCCACCGCCATCTGCGCGTATGCCCGTGCGTTTGCAGGCAAATAGATCAGTCCTCCTGTTTTTATGTTGTTTTGAATGAATGGTCATCCCTTGGGAAATCAATAAAGCATGAAAATCATCTTGCAATCATGTCACGAATAATATATAATATTCGTGACATGAAAGGAGGCATGAGCATGAACAGTGGGTTTACCCAAAGGATGCGTGAGCGCATACTGGCTGCGCCGGATGGGTCTGTTTTTACTGCCTCCGATTTTGCGGATATTGCGGATACCGCCACGATCCGGCAGAGCCTGAACCGATTGGTGCAGGAAAAGGTATTGCGGAGAATCCTGCGCGGCGTATTTGAAAAACCGCGGTTCAGCAGGCTGCTGGGCGAATATGTGGCGGTTGATCCTGATACCGTGGCCCAGGCGCTGGCGAGATGCTATCACTGGACGATTGCGCCGGGCGGGAATACCGCGTTGAATCTGCTCGGATTATCGGAGCAGGTCGCGTCGTCGTGGGATTACATCAGCGACGGGCCCTACAAGACTTACGAATGGGGAA
This sequence comes from Clostridia bacterium, assembly GCA_017550745.1. Lineage (GTDB taxonomy): Bacteria > Bacillota > Clostridia > Christensenellales > Aristaeellaceae > RUG563. Next base: position 1,332 of record JAFZOG010000079.1, read on the forward strand.
AAACGAAGCTGGAGTTCAGGCACCGCACCAACAAAGAGATCACCGGGCTGTCCTATATTTCCAGCTTGGTCATTCAGGGGCTCAAGGCTTTGGGAAAAGAACGTGTGACCCCGGATACGATCCGTTACCTTTCCGGCAAATTGAGCGAGGATGAAAAGAACACCCTGCTGCGGGAATCGTATGAATCAACCGACTGGATCGTGGATGTGATCCGAAAGATTTGCACAGGAGGCACAGCGTGAGAAAGATTGTACAGCTCCCCGATCAGGATCGGAGCGACCTGTTCAGAAATACCGCGGATAAAATGGGCTTGAGCGACGCCATTGTGGAAAAGGATTTTTGGGTTTGCTTCACCTTGGATTATCTGTTCCACCGTTCTGCCTGGAAGGACGCGATCACCTTCAAGGGCGGCACCAGCCTTTCAAAAGCCTACCACCTCATCAACCGTTTTTCGGAAGATATTGACTTGATCCTGGACTGGCGTGTACTTGGCTATGGTCTGATGGAGCCGTGGGAAGCGCGTTCCAATACGAAGCAGGGCGCTTTCAACAAAGAAGCAAATCGCAGAGCCGAAGTATTCCTGGCGCAGACCTTTTCACCCGCTGTCAAGGATGCACTGTCCGAGGAGATCGGGCGGGAAGCGCAGATCTTGATAGATAATTTTGATCCACAAACGGTGATTTTTGCCTATCCCCGCATTTTCAGCAATCCTTCTACGTTGCAGGTCATTCGTCTGGAAATCGGGGCGCTGGCGGCCTGGACTCCCGCGAAACAGGCGGCCATAACGCCTTATGCGGCAGACTATTATCCGCAGGTATTTGAGCAGCCGGGCACATCCGTTCTGACCGTTACGCCGGAAAGAACCTTCTGGGAGAAAGCGACCATTCTGCATCAGGAGGCCAATCGTCCGGAACGGCTGGATATGCCGCTTCGCTATTCCAGGCACTATTACGATCTGTACCGAATGGCGCAGAGCAGCGTGAAGGAAACGGCGCTCAGCCAGCCCGATCTTCTCCGGAAGGTCGTCGATTTCAAAATGAAGTTTTATCCGCGATCCTGGGCGCAGTATCCCGACGCAAAGCCGGGAACGCTGCGATTGACGCCTCCCGATTACCGCCTTCCCGCGCTGGAGAGCGATTATGAATCCATGAAGGGGATGCTGTTTGGCGATATTCCTTCATTTGAGGCTGTGATGGATGCTGTGCGGCAGTTGGAAAACGAAATAAACGCATAAGCCCTTGACCGGCAGGAGCAAAACGCCCCTGCCGGATTTGCTTATCATTCCTTCATGAAGTCGGGCACCAGCGTTTTGCTGATGCCCGCAAATTCATGATCGGTCATGGCGGACAGCTTATCAATGACGCCATCGGCCAGTTTCCGCAGCTCTGCTTCATCCTCGGACAGCCAGGAAACCATGTTTTTCAGATCGTCGATCAGCCATTCGCGCACACCGCCGTTGTAAATGAAGATCAGGTTGATTTCTTCCTGTGAGAAAGTGGGCATATTTACCTCCGTTTGTATTACAGCGCCATATCCTTCTTTCGGTCATGGGCCGGATGGGGACGCTTGGGCTGCTGCGCCTGATGCCGTTCCTGGGCGCGTTTGAGCTGTTCCCGGAACGGCAGGGGCGGCTGCTTGGCGACCATCTGCTCTTTCTGTTCTTCCAGGGCAAGATTCTTGCCGTTGTTGATGATGCCGTCGATCATCCCGTAATCGTCCTCCATCGCCATTTCAGCGTTTTTCAGGGGATTGTCCGGCAGAAAGCCGTCGATCTTCTGGAAGCCCACGCTGTCCACATAATGAAAAGTGACCGCGCCGTTCATTTTGAGCGCGACCACATCGCTGACGGACAGGCTGTGGCCTTTGAAATCCTCCGGCCTGTTCTGGTTGAATTGTTCAAATACGCTTTCCAGCACGTCGTCCCGGCTTTTCCCGGAAGGCAGAAGGGTCATGGCATAGATCGGTTCATAATTGCCGCGATCCACCGCCTGCCCGGTTTTTTGCAATTCGTCCATGGAAAGGAATTGCAGGGCGCTTCGGTTCTCCTGATCCCGATGCTGGTAGATCATGACGGCGGGTTCATCCGCGTGAGACAGGAACGCCTGCTCCAGCTGGACGGTTTCCGCGTCGTGACGGGCCAGCGTATTCCGGTAATCCCGGCTCTGTTTCCAATCGTCACGCTCGATGCCGAAGTACCCCGGATGCGCCGTGATCTCCCCGTGGTCGATCACCATATCCGCGCTGCCGTTTTCATAGAGGGCGTAGATCGCCATATCCTCATCGAACAGCGCGTAGGCTTTTTCTTTGGTCAATGGCAGCAGGTCGTTTTCCTGATACCCATAGTCCCATAAGTCCTGCATGGTGAGCGCGACGCCGCAATCGGGCATCAGCTGATCGGACGGAATGACGGACGCGCTGATGATCTCCCGTGTTTCCTGACCGGAAGTGATTTCCGGCTGCGCGTCAAAGGGCGGCTGCTCGCCGGGGATTTCCTGGGTCAGCGGCTGCAAGCCCCGTTCCGCCATGATTTCAGCCAGGTTCCTGTCGATTTCCGATATGATGGCATTGGCGGTATGGCTGATGGTTTCCAGGGAGGATTTCAGCTCCTTCAATTCCCGGCCCTTGCTCCAGCTGGCGATATAGCCAAAGGAATTGTCGGCGGTTTCAATGCCGTAATACTGGCATACGGCATAGGAAACGCTTTCGGCCTCGACCTCCTGGGTCGCCCGATCCTTGGGCTTGTGTTCCGGGTTTTCCGCTTGGAAAGCTGCCAGGGCGTCGGTGTTGTGCAGCTTGGCATGGGTCATTTCGTGAATGGCGGCGCAGATGGTCTGCGATTCGCTCATGCCATCCCTGAGAACGATACGGTTATCCGTCAGGCTGAAATATCCATCTCCCTTCTCCGGGGAGATCGGTTCCATGTCGATGGGCACGGGCGAGGAACGCAGGACGGCTTCATAGAAAGCGTCGTAATGCTCCACGCTGTCATGCAGATCATGGACCATGGTAGGCAGCGGCGCGCCTTCCGTCTGGCTCACGTCGAATACCGGCACCACCTTGAACCGGGGAATCTGGATCGTCACTTTTTCCATCACGGGATTGCCCTGATCGTCCACCACCAGGAAGCCCGTGTCGGGATCGCGCTTTTCCCGCTCCTTCGTTATCGTATGCGGGATCGGCGCAATGATCTTGATGCTCTTTGCCCCTTTCAGCACATGGCGCTTAAAATCTTTCCATTTGTTAAAGCCCGCCACCAGGGAGGCGTCGGGCTTCTGCATGAAGATCAGCATGGTATTGTTGACGGAATAATGATGAAAGCGGGACATGACCCGAAGATACTCTGCGTAACGGTCACTGGCGAACAAATCCTTGATGCCCTGCTCGATTCCCTCCGTGATCTCTTTCAGCCTGTCCTTTGGGGTGTTCTGTGTGTTTTCCGGTTGGCCGGTGTTTTCGATTTCAGCGAAGGGATTGACCTCTTGCTCCGGCATGAACATCCTCCTTTCAGAAGTCGGTATAAACGGTCACGCCGTCGTCCGAATACGGATCGTGATCGTCCAGGTAGATGAATACGATGGTGGGCTTGCCGTCCGCGTCCCGCAGGAAAGCCCGGCTGACAATGGTATCCCCGTCAAACCAGGTGATGATCCAGGTGCCGTCATACGTCCACCACCAGCCCAGGTCGCGGCAGTAGTCAAATTCCCACAGGCAGGTCAGGCTGTCCTGCTTTTCAGCGGGCAGGCGATCTTCCACAGAGGAAACCGCCTGGGCCGCAATACGCTTTGCTTCCGGGATTGTCAGCATGGCGTCGTCCGGGTACACCGCCAGCGGATTGGCGTAAGGCGCGTCATAGGTGGGCATCATGCCGTATGCCAGCACATAATCCGCTATCACATCACCGTCCCAGCGGATATGATAACCGCACTTCTTTTCCCATTCCCGCGTATGCTGTTCGTTTTCACGCTGGACAGCGCGGAAATCGGCGTCATCCAGACAATAGGTTTCCGACATGGCATCCATCAGCGCGACGGCCTCCTGCCGGGAAAGAGCGCGCCGCTCCGCCAGGGAAACCGGCGGGGCGGCGCAGAGGATCAGCGCGATCAAAAGAGAAAGCAGCTTTTTCATGGGGTTATACCTCTTTTTCCTTGTCCTTATCATCCTTGGGGAACGCCAGCTTGAAGCGGGCTCGGCCTTCGCTGTCGGTGGAAAGCAGCACCGTCGCGTCATACACCTTGCCGGTCTTTTCGGATAACAGCCCGGTCATATCCGCCCGGCGCTTTTCCAGCAGCTCGGATACCAGCTCTTTGGTCACTTCCTTGCCCTTGCCGGTAAAGAAACGGTTATCCTTCCAGATGGCGAATTTGCAGATGCGGTTTTCACAGAAGAAGCCCTTGCCGGAAAACTCCGCCACCGGCGCGCCGCAGACCGGGCAGACGCCCACACGGGTACGCTTGGTGGGGAAACGCTTTGCCATATCGGGAACAGGCTTGGCGGTGCGGGTCATTTCCCGCAGCATCTCCTGAATCCCGGCCAGGAAAGCGTCGGGGTCCTCCTCGCCGCGCTCGATGGCTTTGAGCCGCTGTTCCCATTCCGCGGTCATGGCGACAGACGTGATTTCGGGCGGCATGACGGCGATCAGGGCTTTGCCTTTATCGGTGGGGATCAGGGAACGCGCCTTACCGCTGCCCTGCCGCACCACCAGCCCGGCCTGTACCAGCTTTTCCAGGATACCGGCACGGGTGGCGGGCGTACCCAGGCCCTTTCGTTCAGCATCTTCGGGCATATCCTCCACACCCGCCGTTTCCATAGCGGCCAGCAGGCTGTCCTCAGTGTAATGCCGGGGCGGGCTCATGGTGCCCTCATGGACGGAGGATATGATGGGATAGAGCCGCTGCCCGATCTGCAAATCCTGGATGTTGTAGGGCTTATCTTCCTTTTCGGACGGTTCCGTGCTGTTCAGGGTGCGCATGAACAGGTCATGCGGCAGCTTCCAGCCGATCCGCTTCATGGTTTTTCCCTTGCCGTGGAAGGTATAGCCCTGGCATTCCACCGTCACGGCGGTTTCGTCATATTCGCAGGCGTCGGACACGGCGCAGAACAGGCGGTTGCAGATCAGTTCCAGCAGCGCCCGTTCCTGGGCGGGCAGGTTCGTCCAGTTCTGCGTGGACATGGTGGCGGTGGGAATGATGGCGTGATGATCGGTGACTTTGCTGTTGTCGATCACCTGCAAAGCATCGACCGTCAGGGTCATGCCCTGGATGTATGGAAAGCAGTTCATGGCGTTGCGCACCAATTCCATCAGGCTTTCCGCCATATCTTCGGTCAAAAACTGACTGTCTGTGCGGGGATAGGTGATGAGCTTCTTTTCGTAGAGCGCCTGGGCGTAGTCCAGGGTCTGCTGGGCGGTAAAGCCGAAAATGCGGTTGGCGTCGCGCTGGAGCGTGGTCAGATCGTACAGCCGGGGAGCGCGTTCCCGCTTTTCTTTCTTCACCACGTCCCGCACAAAGGCTTCCTTCATGGAGCAGGCCGCCGCCATGCGTCGGGCTTCGGCGGGATCGGAAATTCGGTCGCTGGTCGCCAGAAAGCCGCAGCTGATCTGAACGGTGGAAAAGGATTCCGGCTGGAAATGGGCAATGGCCTCCTCCCGCTGCACGATCAGGGCCAGGGTGGGCGTCATCACGCGGCCCACGTTGAGGGTAGTACCGTAGATCAGGGAAAACAGGCGGCTGGCGTTGATGCCCACCAGCCAATCGGCTTTCTGCCTGCACAGCGCGGCCTGGTACAGCTTGTCGTAGTCACTATCGGCGCGAAGATGCCGGAAGCCCTCGCGGATAGCGGATTCTTCCAGGGAAGAGATCCATAGGCGTTTCACGGGCTTATGGCAGGCGCACTGTTCGTACACCAGCCGGAAGATGAGTTCTCCCTCCCGGCCCGCGTCGGTGGCGCAGACGATCTCCTCCACCTGGGGATGATTCATCAGGGCGTTGAGCAGGTCAAACTGCTTTTTGCTTTTTTCCAGGATGGTATAGCGCCAGGGCGCGGGAAGGATGGGCAAATCGGCCCCCTGCCATTTTGTATAGCGATCATCGTACTGCTGGGGCATGGCAGGCTCCACCAGGTGCCCGACGCACCAGGAAACGATGCAGCCCGCGCCCAACAAAAAACCGTCCCGGCGATGCTTGGCACCCAGGACGGCGGCAATGCTCATGGCGACGGACGGCTTTTCAGCGATCACCAGCTTGTGAGAAATCATGGGAAGCGTTACGGTATTCATGGGAATCATTCTCCTTTACTCGTTATTGTTTTCGGATTCATCCTCGTCCTCATCCTCGAAGCCGGATTCATCCATCATGCGGGATTTGGGTGCGCTGCTTTTCTTATTCTTGAAATACCAGAAAGCCGCACCCCCGCCGCCCAGCAACACGATGAGCAGCAGGAGCATCCCGGACTGATTGGTCGCGGGCTTTTCGGTCTGCGCCACAGGTTCCGCCGTGGCAACGGGCACCGCCGTGGGCTCCGGGGTGACGTACACGATCTGCGGCGTAGGCGTGGCGACGATCTCCTCGTCGGTGAGGACGCTCAACAGGTCGCGGTCATCCACCATGTTGAGGAAATAGGTTTCATAGATGTCGTTGGCCTCGTCGATGGGTTTGTCGTAGTCGATCACCATGTAATAGGTCTGGCCCTTCTTGCTCTGCACGGTGATGAACTGCTTGTTGGTGGCGGCGGAATACAGCACGTCCAGGGTCTGCATATTGCCGTTGCCGGTGAAGGGCTGGCCGGGGCCGATGGGCACATATTCCGTTTTCACGATAGGCTCCGGCGTGACCACCGGCGCTTGGGTCACCACGATTACGATAGGCTCCTGCGTGGCGGCAGGCTCCTGCGTCACCACCGGCACATTGGTGACAACCACAGGCTTGTCCGTTTCCTGAACAGTACCGCCGGAAGGCTTTTTCGTGGGTTTTGTGGTAGCCGTAGGCGCAGCCGTCGCCGTGGGCTTGGCGGTGGGCTTTTTTGTAGCCTTCGGCGTGGGCGTCGGGGCCACATAATAGGGATTGTCCAGGGTTATGGGTTCACTGAAATTCCCGGCATAGTCGTATGCACGGATCGCCAACTGCGGATAGGTCAGCAGCAAATCTTCCATGCGCACGTCCAACTGGCCGTTTTCCAGCGTGGTGAACAAAAGGCCGTTGACCTGGACGCCCGCAGCGCCGGAAAGATCGTCCGGGGCTTCCACATGGAGCAGCTTATCGTTGAAGCCCGCCGTCACCACCGGGGCCAGCCGGTCAAAGATGCGGATTTCTTTCTTTTCATCCATGAAATTGCCCTCGGCGTCAAGCAGGCGCACGGTCATAACGGCATTGTCGGTCACTTCCAGATCGACATAGTAATAGCCGTCCAGCAGGGTGAATTTTTCCTTGATCTCCACCCAATCGCCGCCGTCCAGCCTGTATTTCACCTTGTCCCAGGCGCTGCCGGTCAGGGGCGTGATCTTGACGCGGATATTCTTCACCTGGGCGTTTGTCCAATCGGCAGGTACCTTGATTTCCACCTTGAACATGGTTTTCAAATCAACAGGCGCAGGCGGTTCTTCCGTCTGCGCCGGTTCTTCGGTGGGCTGTTCGGCAGGGATTTCGCCGGGTTCCTCGGTGAGCTGTTCACCCGGATCTTCGGCAGGTGTGCCGAGTTCCTCCCCGGCAGGATCGTCCTGAACAGGATCGGCGGGCGCTTCAGCAGATTCCTGCTCTCCTTCATCCTGCTTTTCTTCCGCAGGGGCGACGGCTTCTTCTACGTTTTCCTGTCCCTCCGCTTCATCTTCCTCGGTGAACATGAAAAACTCCGGATCATCCAGGATCACTTCACCTTCATAGTCCGTCCAGTCGTAGGGATCGCCGCTTTCCGCCTGGGCGGGTTTCAGCATCCCGAAGCCACCGCAGGCCAGGAAAATACAGAGCAGCAGGCAGGCCGCCAGCAGCAGATCATTCCAAATTCGTTTGTTCTTGTTCCTTTTCATTGTCATTTGCCTCCTTCATCTTCTTGGGCACAGCGGGCAGCGTCCTGCCCTGCATCATCAGGCGCAGATCGTCCAGCGAGATATTGGCGCTGTGAACGATCTGCAAATATTCCTGATTTTCTTCCTGGTTCACCCGTTCTTCCAGCCGGGCAATGCGCTCGTTTAGCTTTTCACGGGTAGCATAACACCGGGCCAGATCAGCCCGGTGCCGGTTCAGTCTTTCCATATTGGTTTCCTGTTTGGCGCTCAAAGAATCCCTCCTTTAATGTTGGTACAGACGGCCATAGCCGCAAATGTTGTTACGCAGCGCGCCGTGGGCAATATCGTAGTAAGAACACGGATTACCGCAATGGATCATCATTCCGTTGCCCACATACAAGGCGCAATGGGTCACGCCGGACGCTCCTTCGATGGTGCCGGAAAAGAAGATCACGTCGCCGGGCTTCAATTCCGCTTCGCTGATGTGCTGGCTGATGCCGTACAGCCCCGTCGCGCCCATGTGCCCGATGTTTCGGACGCCGGTTTCCGTGAATATCCAACTGATGAAGCCGGAACAGTCAAAGCTGGTGTCGGGCGTGTACCCGCCCCAAACGTAGGGATAGCCCAGCCGTTTGTTGGCTTCCTCTACCAGCAGGGCAAACTTCGGATCAGCGTCCAGCAATTCCTGGGGCACGTCGTACTCCAGCGGGTCTTTCAGTTCGGAAACGTGGGGGCCGTGGAACAGGCCGTCCATGTTGCCGTGGGTGGACATATAGAGGGCGTACAGCCCCACCTTTTCCCGGCTCATGGTATAGACCGGCGCATGGGACAGGTTTTTGTTTTTCAGGGTGACGGTGCAGATGGTGACGGTATGCCAAACCTTGGTTTCCACACCGTTCACGATCTCCGTATGGTATCGCTGCTCGGTGGTCACGGTTTCCGTCTTTTCATACTGCCAGTCAAAGAACATCTGCATGATGGGAATGGCGTCGTCCAGCGTCCATTCCTCGCCGTTGTTGTAGGCGGAGATCAGGGCGATCAGGGCGTAGGGATCATGCCAGATTTCCTGCGCGTCCACCACATATTCGTCATAACCGGGGTGGTACAGCTCGTACCGCTGCATTTCATCCTGAAGCTCCCATTCCAGATCGACATAGTATTGCTCCGCCTGCCACACGTCCGCTTCTTCGGCGGCATAGGTGCCCAGGGTCAGCGCGCCCATGCCTGCTTCCAGCAGCGGAGAACAGGCGGACAACCCCTGGATGATGAAAATGAGCATCCCGCCCAGCAGCAGGATCACCAGGAGATGCTTCTTTTTACCCACATACTCCACGGCCTTTTCGGAAACGGAGGCCGTCTTTTCCGCCGCCTGTTTCCCCGTTTTGCCCGCAGCCTTGCCGGTCTTTTTGCCCGCTTTGGCGGCGCGGTAATCCTTTTGGATGTTCTTCCGCTGATACTTGCGGGATAATGGATTGCTGCCGCCGCTGGCCGCGGCCTCCGCGCCTGCTTCTGTGTCCCCGAAAGTCAGTCCATGCGCTCTCACGGTCTGCGCTTTCTTTTCTTCCTGATGGCGCAGGCGGCTTTGCCGCAGCTCATGGATTTGCTTCCCGGTATGCAGCGCGGAAGAACCAGCCTGCTCCGCGGTGTGCGCCGCCTGCAAGCCGGTGTTGTCCTGCTCATATTTGGAAAGCTGGGCTTCGGTTTCTTCCTTTATACTATGGGTCGCGGCCTTGACAGGCTTGGCGGCGGTACGGGCAAGCGGATGATCCTTCTGATCGACGGCGGACATTTTTGTCCGCCGTCCGGGTGCCGCGTCAAAACGCAGGGCAACAGGCGCGTTTTTCTTTTGTCCCGTTTGCAGCCGGGCCTTTTGCGGCCTGCCCTCCAGGGTGTTCCGCGCAGCGTCAGGCTTTGGAATGGAAAGCGCCTCTTCCTGAATGGCCTCGTTTTCTTCCGGTCCGGCTTCCTGAACGGGAAGGGGCCTTTCCGCCGCGTTGTCGGTCTGTATTCCGGCAGGAAAAGGATCGGCGTGGGGCCGTTCCATGCCCGGACGCTTGCCAGGCTTCGCTGTGGGCCGGGGCTTTGCCGCCTTCTTTCTTGCGGCTTTCGTCTTGGCGGATAGGTGTTCCAGGCTATCCGGCTGCATTTCTTCCTTGGAAAAGCGCAGTCGGGGTGCAGCGCGGGCGTCTTGTTCCCTCATCGTCAAGCCTCCTTTTCAGCGGGAGCGAGCACGGTCTTGTCGGAATGTTCCAGCTCCCATTTTTCATACATGTGCTCCATCGCCTGATCCTCCCGTCCGGCAGCAATGCAGGCGACATAAACAATCAAGGCCAGCAACACCAATGTCAGGATCAGGGTGATTGTCAAAATCGTTCCAAGCATGGTTTCTCACGCTCCCCAGGAGGATAACTCCTCGATTTCTTCGTCCAGTTCTTCGGTCAGGTCATACAGGGTTTCATTGAGCCGGTTGGCCCGTTTCAGGTCGTTGGGGTATGCGGCCAGGAAGTTGGCGATGCTTTCGGTCAGATGCTCGATCTTCTCCTGGATTTCCCCGACGAGGATGCGCACATCGTCGTCGGGGTTTTCAAAAAGCTCGTCCTGTTCCCGGTCGGTCAGGTCGTCATAGTCGCGGTCATAAGGCATCGGAGTTTCTTTGTATCCTCCTGATTCGTAGTTTTTTAGTTGCTGTCCATGCGCTCGGTCAATTTGGTAGTCATGATACGGTACAGCTCGGTGTCCTTGGGGAACCGATCCACAAAGGGCAGGATCACGTTGCCGTAAAACAAAAGCCCCTCGCCTTCGCCGGACTGCGTGACGTGGGACAGCTGATGGGGGCTGATATTCAGTTTCTGCGCCAGGATCTGCCTGTCGCCGCTGGCCTGATTGAGCATATAGATGAAGTCGGAGTTTTCAAAGATGTTCTCCACTTCCCGGCTGCCCAGCAGGTCTTTGACGTTTTGGGTGATCCCGGTGGGGATGCCGCCCCATTTGCGGAAGCGTTTCCAGATTTCCACGGAATAGGTCGCCGTCTGTTCCTCCCGCAGCAAAAGGTGAAATTCATCCATGTAGTACCGGGTGGAGCGCCCCGCCGCACGGTTGGCGGTGACCCTGCCCCATACCTGATCCTGTACGATCAGCATCCCTAACTTTTTGAGCTGCTTGCCCAACTCCTTGATGTCATAGCACACCAGCCGGTTGTTGATATCCACATTCGTGCGGTGATTAAACACGTTCAGGCTGCCGGTCACATAGATTTCCAGGGCGGTGGCGATATGCCGGGCCTCCTTTTCGTCCATGGACAGCAGGGCGTTATACAGATCGCCCAGGATGGGCAGCTTTTCCGGCACGGGATCGTTCAAAAACGGCTGATAGATCAGGCGCACGGCACGGTCGATCACCGTCTTTTCGATGGGCTGCAATCCGTCCCTGCCGCCGACCACCAATTCGCACAGGGAAAGGATGAAGTCCGATTTCAGGGACAGCGGGTTGTCGTCGTCGCTGTAATTGAGGTTCAAATCCATAGGATTCACATAATCGCCGCTGGTGGGCGAAATATGCACCACCTGCCCGTGGAAGCGTTCCACCAGCGGAAAATACTCGCCTTCCGGGTCGCAGATGATGATGTCGTCCTGGGTGATGAGGAAGCAGTTGGCGATCTCGCGCTTGGCGCTGAAGGATTTGCCGCTGCCAGGCGTACCCAGGATCAGGCCGTTGGGCGTTTTCAGCTTTTTCCTGTCCACCATGATGAGGTTATTGGACAGGGCGTTCAGGCCGTAGTACAGGCTTTCGCCGCCCGCCTGGAAAAGCTCCTGGGTGGTGAAGGGCACGAAAATCGCCGTGGCGCTGGTGGTCAGCTCCCGATGGATTTCAATGGGATTCTTGCCCAGGGGCAGGCAGGCCACCATGCCGCCCTCCTGCTGGAAGTCCAGCGGCACCAGGGCGCAGTTGTTCTGCTGGGCGATGCCCTTGGCCTGGAGCAGAATGTTGTCCAGCTGCCGTTTGGTATCCGCGGTATTCATGACCAGAAAGGTCAGCCGGAACATGCGCTCATTCCGGCTTTGCAATTCCTGGAGCAGCGCCTTGGCCGCTGTGCCGTAGGTGGCCAGATCGCTGGGGATGATGTCCATGTCGTACCCGGAGCGCACGGCCTTTTTCTGCTCCTCGATCTTCGATTTGTCCAGATCGGTGATGCGCCGTTTGATGGTCTTGATGGCCTCCATCTGGTCCATGGATTGAATGTGCATGGACACCACCAGGCTGCTTTCCATGGAAAGAAACTCGGCCAGCATCCGATCCTCCAATTCCGGGGCCAGTATCTGAAGAAAGGACACGCTGGCATACTTCTTTCCGATGCGGAAGGAACGGTTCTCCCTGAACTCAAAGGAGGACGGCGCGATGAAATCCTTGGTGGACAAGCCGGAAGGGGCCAGCCATTTCCAATCGAATTTGAAGGGCTCCAGGCTGTCCATGTGGAACATGGCGTACATGAGCGCCAGCCGTTCCTTGCCGTCCAGCGGGGCGGACACCACGCCCAGGCGTTTGAAATTGTTGAGAATATCCAGTTCAATGCGTTCCAGCCGGGGCTTGGCGGCCTTGTAGGTATCGCTGTCGATGCCGAAGGTGATGTACTTCGTTTTCGTCAGGCCGTTGTTGCCCTTGGCCAGCTGATTTTGGAGCATCATGGCGTATTCCTCGCGGATGCTGTCGAAATCGTCGCCCTGGGGCGGGATGAACACGCTCTGCTCAAAGCTCTCCATGCCAATCGCCAGATTGAGGAAGGAGAACTGGACGCTGATGCTGGGGTCGAAATAGTTGAGGAAATCACACCAGCCCTCGAAGATCGCGGTTTTGTCCTCATTCTGGGCCAGCTGATAATTCACGTCCTGGAAGCGGACGGTTTTGGTGAAATGGTGATCGTCCGTAAGGCATACGCCGTCAGGCCACATTCTCTGATAAGGAATGGTCTCCTGGGCGGAATGAGGGCCGTTCCCGCGCTTGTTGACTTCCGCCATGAGCGCGGCAAGCTGCTTCTTTTCCGCTTTGGTCAGCTTGACTTTTTTCTGCGTATTATCTGCCTTGGACAATCGCCCGCACCTCCTTGTCCAGCTTCGCCTGCCTGGTCAGGACAGTATAGAAGTTGTTGGTTTTGTAAGGGCGCTGCTTCGAGCGCTTGAACTTGGCGTCGTAGATATGCCGCAATACTTTCTCCAGCGGTTCGCCGTTTCGCTCGTACATGGCGAACAGAAAGAAGGGCATCATGACCACGATCATGATGAGCGCCGCCGCGCTGGCAGGCATCACGCCGCGAAGGATAAAGAAAAGCGGCAGTCCCACCAGGATGCCGCAGCCGAAGCAGATCACTTGTCTTTTCGTCAGGTTGAACAGGAACTTGGTTTTGACTTGGGACAGGTCTTTGGGGATCGTAACGTAAGCGATAGATATGCCTCCTTTTTCAGTCACAGAATGGTTAATGCGCCGAGAAAATCGCTTTGCTCAGGCTGCTGGTTTTGAACAATGTGAAACACAATAGGACCGTGTATCCGATGCACGTCCAGATGGCGGCGATCACGTCGTTGTCCACGGCGATGGTCTGCACCAGCACGGCGTAGATAGCGACGCAGACAATAATTAGAAACGCCTGGAACGCCAGGGCGAACAGGGAGCGGAGATAATTCTGCCCCATGGAGCCCCATTCGCGGTTGGCCATGGTTGCCAGCGGGATCGGCCCCAGGGAAGCCACCAGATACACTTCGATCATGCGCCCATAGACGATGATGAAGATGCACACGGACAGAATCCAGGAGATCATGCCCACCAGCAGCGTCTGGAACCACAGCCCGAACAGCGGGCCGATGTCCATAGCCTGCAAGCTGGCCTCCATATTGGTCGCCACGCTGGATATATCCAGGCTGGCCTCCGACACGATCACGCCCGCCGCCTGGTTCACCACATGCTGGGCCACATCGAACACGCCCATGATGATATTCCAAGTGTTCGTCACGATCAGCACAGCGCAGAAGGTTTTGAACACCCACTTGAAAAAGTTGAAGGTTTCAAAATCGTGAAAGCTGTTTTTGTCGATCACCATCTGGATTAATTCATAGGTCATGACAAAGGTGAGGATGATCCCGGCAATGGGCACCACCACGTTTTCGGACAGATTTTTCACCATATTGAATACGCTGCCGTTCCACGCCTGGGGCGTCGCGCCGACCGTCCCCGCCACTTCATTGACTTTTTCGTTCACGCCGTTGAACAGGCCGTTCAGATTGGATATGATGCCGCTGACCAGCAGGCCCTTCAACCACTCCGTAACCTTTGACCAGAGAAAATTCAATCAGGTAATCCCTCCTTTCCTTCGGCACAAGCGCCGGCAGCCAGGAAGCCGCCCGCATGGGGCGGCCCCCTGCAAAATTTCGTACAACCGCAATCTCTGCGATCAGACCGTGAACAGACTGCTGAGCAGCGGAACCAGCACGGTGCCCACCACCGCAACACCAGCTCCGGCCATCAGTTGCTTCATACCCTGGCTTTTGGCGCCGGGGTTATCATTACCATATCCTTCCAGCAGGTTCACGACACCCCACACGCCCAGGCCAGCGCCCAGAGCGATCACGAGGGTCTGCAAAGTAGAGATCGCGGAAGTAAAAAATGCCATTCAGTACATTCCTCCATTTCGATTTTGAAAATTTTAATGTGATGGGTAGAAAAAAGCGCCGCCCTTCTCTCACAGGACAGCGCCAAGGTCAAGGGGTTCGTTCCCGGTCCAATCGGTATCATCTTCGTACCAATCCTCATCATTTTCATCTGCCTCCTCCACATCCACCGTAAAGGTGTGATACAGTTCATAGGGTTTGGGATTCAGTTCGGTTGACAGATACTTCGCCACGTCAAAGGCGTTGCGGGGATCTGCGTCGGACAGGTATTTGTACCACGGATGCTTCGTGATGTCATACTTGTCCGAGAGGAACGGGCGGACGCCGCGCAGCTGGTAGATACACTTTCCACCGTCCAGCGTGGCCAGTTCGTCGATGGACATCAACTCCTTTCCGAGCTTTTGATAGTTGAGGCTGTGGGACACTTCACGGCCACGGGATTCGCCCGTGTTGAAGGTGTCGATGGTTTCTTTTCCCAGCGCCTCCGTCAATTCTTTCAGGGTGGTGCGCTCCTTCCCACCGAGAAACAGAACGCTGTCGCAGTTGCCCACGATGGTGTCAGCGTTATCCTTATAGATGGCCTTGAGCTGGGCCTGGGCCTGCAAGATCAGGCAGGCGGAAATCTCACGGCTGCGGATGGTGGCGATCAATTTTTCCAGGTTCGGTATCTGCCCGATATTCGCCATTTCGTCGATCAGGCAGCGGACATGGAGCGGCAGCCTGCCGCCGTACACGTCATCGGCCTTTTCGCACAGCAGGTTGAACATCTGCGTATAGCACATGGAGATCAGGAAATTGAAGGTGCTGTCGGTATCGGACATGATGA
>JAFZOG010000080.1 GCA_017550745.1 Clostridia bacterium
ATCGTGCTGGGCGTCGTGGCCTTTGGCTGCGGCACGGCCGGCGGCATCCTGCTGGCAAAGCTGATGAACAAGCTTTCCGGCGGCAGGATCAACCCGCTCATCGGCTCCGCTGGCGTTTCCGCCGTGCCGATGGCCGCCCGCGTTTCCCAGATGGTGGGCCAGAAGGAAAACCCCGCCAACTTCCTGCTCATGCACGCCATGGGCCCCAACGTGGCGGGCGTAATCGGCTCCGCAATTGCCGCCGGCGTTCTGCTGAGCATGTTCGGTTAAGGAGGATATTACAATATGCCTAAGGTCAAGATTACAGATACCATTCTCCGCGACGCGCACCAGAGCCAGGCGGCCACGCGCATGCGGCTGGATGAAATGCTGCCCGCCTGCGAAAAATTGGACAAGGTGGGTTATTTCTCTCTGGAATGCTGGGGCGGCGCCACGTTTGACAGCTGCCTGCGCTTCCTCAACGAAGACCCCTGGGAGCGGCTGCGCCAGCTGCGCAAAGCCCTGCCCAACACCAAGCTGCAGATGCTGCTGCGGGGCCAGAACATCCTGGGCTATAAGCACTACGCCGACGACGTGGTGGACTACTTCGTCAAGAAGTCCATCGACAACGGCATCGACATCATCCGCTGCTTCGACGCCCTGAACGACCTGCGCAACATGGAAACCGCCGTGAAGGCCGCCAAGAAATACAACGGCATGAGCGAGGTGGCCATGAGCTACACCACCTCCCCGGTGCACACCGAGGAATACTTCGTGAACCTGGCCAGGGACATCGAGTCCATGGGCGCTGATTTGATCTGCATCAAGGACATGGCGGGATTGCTTTTGCCCTACGCCGCCTATTCCCTGGTCAAGAAGCTCAAGGCGAATACGAAGCTGCCCGTGGTGCTGCACACCCACAACACCGCCGGCACCGGCTCCATGACCATCCTCAAGGCCATCGAAGCGGGCGTGGACGTGGTGGATACGGCCCTGTCCCCCCTGGGCGGCGGCACATCCCAGCCCGCCACCGAATCCCTGGTGGCCGTGCTGAAGGGCACCGAATATGACACGGGCTTTGACGAAAACCTGCTGGCCCAGCTGGCCGAGCATTTCCGCGGCGTGGCGGAGAGGCTCACCAAGGACGGCTGGCGCGACCCGGACAAGGTGCTGTCCGTCAACGCCAAGGCGCTGCAGTACCAGGTGCCCGGCGGCATGCTGAGCAACCTCATCGGCCAGCTCAAGCAGGCCAACGCCATGGATAAGTACTACACCGTGCTGGAGGAAGTGCCGCGGGTGCGCAAGGACTTCGGCTATCCTCCCCTGGTCACCCCCACCTCCCAGATCGTGGGCACCCAGGCCGTCATGAACGTGCTGGGCGGCGAGCCCTATAAGATGGTCACCAAGGAAAGCAAGGGCCTGCTGAAGGGCGAATACGGCCGCCTGCCCGCCCCGGTGAATGAGGAAGTGCGCAAAAAGTGCATCGGCGACGAAAAGGTCATCACCCACCGCCCCGCCGACGACATCCCGCCCGAACTGGACAACTACCGCAAGGAGATCCAGCAGTACAGCCAGCAGGATGAGGACGTGCTCTCCTACGCCCTGTTCCCCCAGGTGGCGACCAAGTACTTCCAGTGGCGCCAGGCCCAGCAGCTCAAGGCCGACCCCGCCGCTTACGACAAGAAAGACGGCACCATGCCGGTATAACAGCCCATAAAACCACCGCCCCACCTGCGCTTGAGTGCCGCAGGGGGGCGGTTTGTTTGCTTGCGAAAGAAAAAGGGATATGATATAATGAAGCTGTCAGGGAGGTGAACCTTATGTCTGTCGCGACACATAATTCTCAGCGTTCCATGCTGTTGCAGCGCATGACTGCCATGCTTTCCGCGCTGACGGACGACGAGCTTTCCGCCATGGAAACGGTAGCGAAAACATTTTTGATGAACCGCGCTGCGGAAGAGTACCCCCACCCGATGACAGAACAGCAGCTTCTTGAACGGATCGACAGGTCTTTGGCCCAGGCGAAAAGCGGGATGTATCAGGACGCGGAGGAAGTCGAGGCCGAATTGGCGGCGGAATTTTGCTTATGAAAAAGTATAAGCTCGCCATGACTGTGGAAGCGAAAGCGGATTTGAAAAACATTCTGTCTTTTTTGCAGAAAACCTTTCATAATCAACAGGCAGTCAGGAATATTTGGGAGGATTTTCGGGAAACGAAAAAGACGCTGGCTCGTTCCGCTGGTTCATTGCCAGAACCTGAAAGCGAACGCTTAAGAGAAAGGGGATTAAAACGCATCAACTTTCTGCGCCATTCGTATTTTATTCTGTACATCATCGAAAACGAAACCGCTGTGATTGTGAATATTTTTCACATGCTGGAAGATTATGAAAACAAGCTGAAATAAAAAACGAGGGCTGATTCTTTTCGGAACCGTCCCTCTTTTTCTTTATTCTCCCGCCGTATTGACGCTGTAATACACCTTATTGGGCTTCATTTCCTGCTGATAATTTATGAAAAGCTCCTCCACGGTGACGCACATAAAGCCGTGGTCAAAGAGCCATTGGGCGGCCTGCCTGCCGGATTCGGGGGTGTTGTCCTTGATGTCGTGCATGAGGATGATGGAGCCGTCCCTGGTTTCGTCCCGCACCACGCTCATGACGGCGGCGGTGCTTTTGCCTGTCCAGTCCTTGGTGTCCACATCCCACTCGATGAAGGGCAGGTTCAGCTTGGACTTGATGAAGTACTCAAAGATGCCGTAGGGCGCGCGGAGCATCCAGGGGCCCAGGCCCCAGGTCTTGGTCATGACGTTGTACATCTTTTCGGTGTACGCCTGGATGCGGGCGACGGTGGATTTGCTGGTGTCGGTGTGCTTGTAGTGGTGGCTTTGCAGGGAGTGGTTCTCGTCGTTCTCGCGCATGGCGATGTCGGCGTATTCCTCAATGCGGTCGCCCACCAGGAAGAAGGTGGCCTGGGCCCCGGCGTGGCGCAGGTTGTTGAGCAGGGTGGCGGTGTTGGCGTAGTCCGGCCCGTCGTCGAAGGTGAGGGCGCACATTTTGTAGTTGGAATTGTCGGTTTGGCGCTCGCCGTATTCCGTCATGAAGCCGCGGACGGCGTTGTAGGGGATGGTCACCCGCATGAGGGTGGGCTGCTGGGGATAAAGGACCCGGGCTTCGTAGTGGAAGCTCAGCGATACCGGCCCCAGCATGAAGGGGGTTTCCATCAGGGCTTCCCTGGTGCATAGGCTCCGGAGCGCTGCTTCGTCGGCCTCCTGCTGGGGAAAGTAGTGGTCCAGCTCTTCATAGACCATTTCCGCCATGATCTCCCAGGCTTCGCTGTCCTCGTCGAACAGGTCGGACAAATACACCCGCCTGCCGGTGTCCATGTCGTATACCCGGCATTCAAACGGAGACCGAACCTGCTTGCGTTTATAGCTTTCCCGGGACAGCACCAGGAAGCTGACCGCGCTCTGCCCCGACCGGGTGTTCACCACGTGCACGTCCAGGCGGCTGTTGCGCTTGGGATTGGAGGCCTTCTGCATTTCCGGCCCCATCCGCTCCGCAAAAGCGTCCACCAGGCCGTTGATCTCGCTGTCCACGGCGCTCTGGGCGGTCTTGACGTACTCCCAGGAAAGGTAGCTCTGTTCATTCAGCTTGTCCTGCACCGTGTATTCCACCCGGAAGCACGCAGGAAAGCTGTCCGCCTTTTCCGCCCGCGCGGAAAGCGGCAAAAGCAGCAGCAACAGCAGTACAGCCCGGATTCGCTTCATTGGTTGTCCTCCTGAACAGGAATTTCCGGAAAAATTGTATCACAGTCCGGGGTCGAACGCAAGCGCACATGGAAAAGACAGGAAATCCCGCGGCCCACAGACCTGTCCCGGCCCGTTTTCGGCCTCCTTTGGCCGGCTGTGCCACGAAAAAAGCGCCCGGCTCTCGTCTTGCGGAGAACGGACGCTTTTCAAATTCCCCCGGATTTACACGGCGTGCTTCACGCGGTCATGCTCCTCGGCGCGCTTGGCGTTGTTAAACCGGTCCAGCGTACCCACCAGATAGCCGGTGATGCGGCGGATGCGGTGGAAGGGGATATTGCCGAAATCATAGGAGAGCTCTACGAATTCGCCGTCCACCTTGATGTCGATGCCCTGGGGCTTGGCGCCGTATTTCTGCTCCGCCCGCTGAATATAGGCCTGGATCTCTTCCTGGGGCAGTTCGCCGCCGATCACATTTACCTTGCATTCCATGGTCGTGTCCTCCCTTTTTTCGCAGCCGCCGTGTCTTCCGCCGGCTGCCCGTGCATCGCGCCTGGCGCGTTGTGATTCATTGTACATTCATATTATACACCGGATGGTGGTGTTTGAAACATCCATCGCAAAATTTTGTGTTTTTTCAGTTGTAAAGGGCACTTTAAGTCAGTAACGAAACGACGAGGCGAGGGCCTCTGCGATCCGCACGCTCAAAAGTCGCAAGTGCGCTTCATGCGGACATTGCTCGTTTCGCGTGATCTCACCACCGATGAGAAATCCGCCGCAGGCGGTCATCGGTGGTTCGTCCCTCGTGCACCTGCAC
>JAFZOG010000081.1 GCA_017550745.1 Clostridia bacterium
CCTGGGCGCAGGAGGCCATGGCCTGGGCGGTGAAGGTCGGCCTGTTCAAGGGCGATGATACCGGAAAGCTGAATCCGCAGGGCAATGCTACGCGGGCGGAAGTGGCTACGCTCCTGATGCGCCTGGTGAAACTGATTGTTGTGAGTTGAGAAGCTGCGGGACTATCCCGTTTCTTTCTCCGACACCGAAACTGGATAGTCTACAATGCCGTGAAACCGAGGTGACGCTGCCTGAAAAAGAGAATACGGTCTTTTGCGGCGGCGCTGCTTCTTCTGCTGACCCTGGTCCTGCCCGCCCTGGCCCTGGATGACGACGAATTCGAGGGTTACGCCGCCGATACCCTGACGGTGAAGGTTGGCTACTTCGGTGGGCCGTACTACGTGAAGCGCGTCTTTACGCTGGACGAGCTGTGGGGCATGGACCTGGTGTATGCCGATTATACCTTCATCGACAATATGCCCAGCGTGGTCATCGACCATGTGGTGGGCGTCCGGCTGGCGGACGTAATGGACGCTGCCGGTATCGACCTGAACTCCATCCAGTATTTCTATTTCTACACGAAGGACAAGACCGACAGCTATTACAGCCATGCCTATACGAAATCCGGCCTCATCGACACGCCTCGCTATTGCTTCTACTCCCTGCCGGATAATTTCGATGAGGAGACCGGGCTGGGGAACGAATATGCCGCCAGCTACGCCGAACCCGTGGAAACCGTGCTGGCCCTGGCGGACGACTGGAAGCGGACCCTGGCAGGTGCCGCCTTCGGCAGCGATTATCTGAACCTGAATACCAACACCCGCTTCCGCCTTGTTTTCGGTCAGACGGATACGGATTCCAGAAACGCTACGGAGAGCGCCAAATGGATCCATGAGATCGTCGTGGAGCTGGGCGGCGCGCCGACGCTGACGCTGGACGCTTCCGCCCTGGAGGGCGAGGTGGGCAGCGTTCTTCGGACGGAGCCTCGGATCGAGGGAGAAGCAGTAGTGATCGAGAATACGCCGATCCTGTGGCGCAGCTCCGACGAAACCGTAGCCACTGTGGACGCCTCGGGGAACATCACCGTGCGGGGCGAAGGAAACGCAACCATCACCGCAGAGTTTGTCGGCGTCGTCGCCTCCGTCGAGGTACGGGGCATTGCGGGAGAAGTCCCGGAGCCTGCCGTTTCTCCCACGCCGGGCGAGCTTGCCCCGTCACCGGGACCGACCGGGCAGCCCCAGCCGACGGCCCAGCCGGAGCCGCCGAAGGAAGGAAACAACGCGGAGCCGGTGAGCAGCCTGACGCTGATGAAGCCCGTAACACTGGCGCAGAACGAGCGGGGCGGCGTGCAGAACTGGCGGGATACGGAAATGAGCGAAACGGCCAGTGAGCTGCCGAATATTCAGGAGCAGGAGCCGCTTCTTCCCTGGATGGGCCTGGCCGCCGCTTTGCTTTTGTTTATGAGCGGCGGGGCATACGCAGCCTTATTCTATGCGAGCGTAAGGAGAAAGAACCGATGAACACAAGCCTGAACGGTGCGCTGCGGGCCGTTGCCTCTGCGCTGGAGACCCCGGTAGTCGTGATCCTGCTGATGCTGATCGCTGTGACCGTGGTGATGTTGGGCACCCTGATCGCCGAGCTGTTCACGGAGCGGCTGCACATGAAAGCGAAGCTGCCTGCGCTGCTGAACGATCTGGAGGATAAGAAAGCGCCTCTGGAGAAGATCATCAGCGAGAGCGGCCTGCTGGCGCGTCAGCGGGAGGCGCTGATGACCGTATGCACGCAAAAGGGCCTGAGCCCTTTAAAACGGGAATCTCTCGCAGGAGAGCTGTTGGAGGAAGAGAAAGCCCGTTATGATCTGCGGGTGAAGATTACGGACCTGGTCATGAAGCTGGGGCCGATCTTCGGCCTGCTGGGGACCCTGATCCCCCTGGGACCGGGCATCATTGCCCTGGGCAGGGGCGATACCTATACGCTCTCCACCTCGCTGCTGACCGCTTTCGACACCACCATCGCGGGCCTGATCGCCGCGGCGGCGGCCACGGTGATCTCCCTGATCCGGAAGCGCTGGTATGCCCGCTATATGGGGCTTCTCAGCTCCGTCATGGAGTGTCTGCTGGAGGCGATGGAAGATGAAAAGGCGTAACGGCAGCGGAAGATTCCTTCCCCAGTCAGAGGGAGAGGACATCAATCCCCTGGACGGGATGGCGAATCTGGCAGACGTGATGCTGGTGTTCGCCTGCGGCCTCATGCTGGCTCTCATCACCTTCTGGAATGTGGACGTGGTGGGGACAAGCCGCAGGGAGAACGTGGACGTTCTGCGGCAGGAATTGACGGAAACGGTATCCGACGTAAGCAGCAGCCAGGGAGAAGAAATCGACAGCGACGGATTAGAGGAATACGGCAGAGTTTATCGCGATCCGGAGACCGGAAAACTGTATCTCGTTCCGGAGGAAGGCTGATGCGAAGGCTGCTTTTAGCGGCGCTGCTCCTTCTGCTCTGTCTGTCCGCCTGCGGCAGCGGAGATCGTCTGGCAGACTATGGGGACACGCCCATTGAGATCGTCGGGCTCACGGCGGAATCCTTTTCCGTCACGCCCGGGGAGCTGGCGCAGCTGGACTGCGTTTCCCGCACCGCCGCCGGAGCCACCGCAAAGGCCGGGACGGTGAATGCTTACGGGCCGCTCCTGAATACCTTCCTGGCGCAGTATGGCGCACAGGCTTCGGACTTCTATAAGATCCGCTTCCTCTGTAACGACGGATATAAGGTGGTCCTGCGGGACGAGCTCCTCACGGACTATGAAGTCGTGCTGGCGGTTTCCTACGGGAAAAAGCCTTTGCCAGAGGATATGCGCCCGCTGAGGCTGCTGATCCCGGAGGCGGAAAGCAGCAAGTGGGCCTACGGCGTGATCCGCATCGAATTTGAGAGGGAGCCATGAGAAAACGCTTAGCAATCCTTCTCTGCGTATGTCTGCTTCTGTGTCTGACCGCCTGCGGCGGTACGGCGGAGAAAGAAAAGAAAGAAACCCGGCTGTTCACCGATTCCTGCGGCAGGACGGTAGCGGTGCCCGCAGAGATCAAAACCGTCGTGCCCTCCGGCTCCCTGGCGCAGATGATCCTATACACTGTCTGCCCGGAAAAGCTGGCCAGCCTTGCCGTCGCCCTGACCAGGGTGCAGAAGCAGTACCTGGATGAGAGCATCAGGATCCTGCCGGTGACGGGCCAATTTTACGGCGGAGCAGCGTCCGTCAGCTTCGAGGAGATCATCGGCATTGCGCCGGATATCATCATCGACATGGGAGAGGCAAAAGAGAGCGTCGCAGAGGATATGGATACGCTCCAGAAGCAGACCGGCGGTATTCCCGTGGTTTTCATCGAAGCCTCTCTGGAGACTATGGAGCAGGCGTATCGCACCCTGGGAGGGCTTGTCGGAGCAGAGGAACGGGCTTTCGCCTGCGCGGACTATATCCGGGATACCCTGGCAGAGGTGACGGCCATCGCCTCGACCATCCCGGATAGCGAAAAGCTCCGCACCGTCTACGCCGTGGGTGAGGACGGCACGCAGGTTTACGGCCTGGGCAGCCTTCATGCCGAATCGCTGGACCTGGTCGGCGCAAAGAATATCGCCGTTGTGGAGCGTTACAATTCCAGGGGCATTACGGAGGTGTCCATGGAGCAGATGCTGCTCTGGAACCCGGACGTTTTGATCCTGGGCCCCGACGCCAATTACCGGGAGATCTGGAGCGATCCCGCCTGGGCGGAGATCTCCGCCGTTCAGAGCGGCAGGGTCTATGAGATCCCCGTAGGGCCTTACAATTGGATGGATCAGCCGCCCTCCGTGCAGCGGGTCCTGGCGCTGAAATGGCTGGGCAGGCTGCTGTATCCAAATCTATTTGACTACGATATGGTATCTGAAGCGCAGAGCTTCTATCGGCTGTTCTGGCACTACGAGCTGACGGAAACGGAGGCCAGGACGCTGATGGCAAATTCCATCTTCTCAGAAACCGAGGTTTTTGCGGATGCAGGTAATTGAGCAGGAAAACATGTGGTGGAAAAGGGATTCAAAGCCTGACATGGCAGAGCTGGAGCGGCGCTTTGCCGGTACATCCAACAGCCGGAAAACGAGCCTTCGTGATTCCTGGGACAGTCAGGCGGACGAATGGGATAAAAAGTACCGCAGGGAGGAAGAAAGGGAAGAACACCAGGTCCGCATCCGGGCTGTATCCGCCTGGCTGCGGCAGCGGGGACTATTGGGACCGGAGCAGGACGTGGCGGATATCGGCTGCGGTCCGGGCCGCTTTGCGGCGGAGTTTGCGAAAACCTCCCGCAGCGTGACCGGCGTGGATATTTCCCCGAAAATGACGAAGTATGGGGAAGAATGGTGCAAAGAGCTGGGCTTAAGCAATACTTCCTTTCAAACCGTGGACTTCGCCAACGCGGACGTTGCCGCGCTGGGATGGGAAAGAAAATTCGACCTGGCCTTTTCCTCCATCACCCCGGCCATCGCCACCTTGCAGGGGCTGGAGAACCTCATGAAAATCAGCCGGGGCTGGTGCTTCAACGCCAGCTTCGTCTATCGGGACAACCCGCTGCATACGGACATCATGCACAGCCTGTTTGACCGGGAGCCAAAGAAGAACAAAACCACCCACTCCCACTGGTTTTACGAGTTGTTCAGCCTCCTGTGGTTC
>JAFZOG010000082.1 GCA_017550745.1 Clostridia bacterium
CCCACATGGAGGAGCACATCGGGGATATTGAAAAGGACCTGAAGCAGCGGATTGAGGAGTTTGAATCCCAGGGCAAGCTGCTGGAGGCCCAGCGCATTGCCCAGCGCACCCGCTACGATATCGAGATGATGCGGGAGATCGGCTACTGCCAGGGCATTGAAAACTATTCCCGGTATTTTGACGGCCGGAAGCCCGGGGACGCTCCCTATACACTGCTGGATTACTTTACCGGGGACTTCCTGGTGATGATTGACGAAAGCCACGTGACCGTGCCCCAGATCCGCGCCATGTACAACGGAGACCGGGCCAGGAAAAACACGCTGGTGGAATACGGATTCCGCCTGCCTTCCGCCTATGACAACAGGCCGCTGCTGTTCAACGAGTTTGAGGAGCGCATCGGCCAGACCATCTTTGTATCCGCCACGCCCGGCCCCTATGAGCGGGAGCGGGCACAGCAGGTGGTGGAGCAGATCATCCGGCCAACGGGTCTGCTGGATCCGGAGGTGATCCTGCGGCCGGCCACCGGCCAGGTGGATGACCTGGTGGGCGAGATCCGGAAGGTGACGGAAAAGGGTGAGCGGGTGCTGGTTACCACGCTGACCAAACGGATGGCGGAGAGCCTCACCGAGTACCTGAAGGAGCTGGACATCAAAGTGCGCTATTTGCACAGTGATATCCAGACCATGGAACGGATGGAGCTGCTGCGGGACCTGCGCCTGGGCGAGTATGACGTGCTGGTGGGCATCAACCTGCTGCGGGAAGGCCTGGACCTGCCGGAGGTCGCGCTGGTCGCGATCCTGGACGCGGACAAGGAAGGCTTCCTGCGGAGTGAAACCTCCCTGGTGCAGACCATCGGCCGGGCAGCCCGCAACGTGGACGGCCGGGTCATCCTGTACGGCGACCAGCTGACGGAAAGCATGGCAAAGGCCATGTCGGAAACCAACCGGCGCCGGGCCATCCAGGAGGAATACAACCGGGCCAACGGCATCACGCCGGAGAGCGTGCGCAACGCGATCCGCAGCGTGCTGGAAATTACGCGCCGGGTGGAGGAAACCGCTCCTGCGGCGTTGAATGAAGATGAACGTGCTGCCCTGATGCGGAAGATTGAGGACGAGATGCTCACCGCGGCGAAGGAGCTGGAATTCGAGCGTGCCGCGCAGCTGCGTGACAGGCTGCTGGAGCTCCGGGGTGAAGCGCCCATGAAGGACGATAACCAGAGCCGGCGGCACAGACGAAGGGAGAGAACAAGAAAGAGTGAACACTGAACATAAATCCGGGCATAAGCGTCTCTGGCTGGGGCCGGTGCTGCTGGCCCTGCCGTTCCTGGCGGTTATTGGTTTTGCGGCGTACCGATTCGGCCCCACGCTCCTGCGGGTCATCAGCGTGCTGATCAAGGGGGCCGTCGTATCATGAAAAAGTTTTTCGCGTGGTTTTTTGCCCTCCTGCTGACCGGCAGCCTGATCCTCTTCGGCGTGTGCCTTGTGGGCCATCAGGTAATTGCCCCGGCCATGGGAGACGAAGGAGCGCCCGTCAGTGATTCCCTGATCCGGGAGGAAAAGGACCTGGCCCGGGAACGGATCACCGCCCTGGCGGATCTGTACGGCTTTGATCCGGAACCGGTCGTTGCCGCCGTGAACGAGGACGTCCTGAAGGACCTGAACAGCCAGGCATCCCTGTGGTGGAGCAGCGTGCTGCGGGACGGCAGGGCAGGGAATGAGCTCCGCTGGGATACCAAAGAGGTGGAGCAGATCCTGATGGCGGATCCTGCTGTGCAGGAAAACCCGGACGAAGCGGCCTATTTTGCCTACTCTGTGTCGGAGGAGATCCACAAGAGTATTGTGAATATGGTGCTGCCCATGCGCCAGCTGGTTTTCAGCCTCGGGCTGGAGAAGGCCGAAAAGCGGGTGGACCTGGTCAATATCGTGGAGTTCTTCCTGGGCATGCCCTGGGCGGCGCTGGCGCTGTGCGCGCTGTTCGCCGGGCTTGCAGCCCTTTTTGACGGCCGGCCTCTCCGCCGGGCGCTCCGCTATATTGGTTCCGCCCTGGGAGCCGCCGCGCTGGTCATGGCGGCGATTGCGGTGCTGTATCTTTGCGCCGGCATTCTCCCGATGATTCAGGAGGCATCCGCCGGCCTGACCCTTCAGTACCAGAGCGTGGTCACCGGCTCCCTGCTGTTGACCGCTGGGATTGTGGTGGTGTTTGCGGCAGGCTGCGTAGTGTGCCTGCTGAAATGCCGGGAGAAGAAAGCATGAAAAGAGTGCTGACCGAATACACCTTCCGCACGGACCGGGTTGACCG
>JAFZOG010000083.1 GCA_017550745.1 Clostridia bacterium
AAGCTATTTCGCCTATTGGGATGCAAGGGATGAAATCCCTTGCCGCAGGACGAACCGCCGATGACCGCCTGTGGCGGGTATCTCATCGGCGGTGAGATCAGCCGAAAGGGAGCAATCTCCCCATGAAGGGGAGTTGCGACCATCGAGGCTGCGGATCTGGGCGCGCGCAGCGCACAGCGTATCCCTTTACTCACTTAAAGGGCCCTTCTTGCCTGGATACAGACTGCCCCAGCGGGAGGTCAAGAGTCGGTGACAGGATGCGAACTGACGGCCAGCGTGATGAAGCGCAGGACGGTTTCAGCGTATTTCTCCGCTTGGTCCGGCACTGCGGGGACGTGGATGAAATCGACGGGGCACGCGCTGCCCGTGCCGACCAGGTAGAAGGTGTCGTTGCAGACGAACGCCCCGGCGTCTTCCGACACGGCAATCCCGCCGTCCTGCATATCCGCGGCGATGGCTTCCACAGGCAGGGCGGTGCGGTATTCATCCGGACCCCGGGGAAGAATGCGCTGGCTTCTGGGCTGGGCCCCCGCGTTATCGGGGATCCTGGCGTCGCGCAGGTTTTTTGCCCTCTTTTCCGGCGTGACGCAGTTTCTGCCGCCTGCCTCGCCCAGAAGGAAAACATAATCCGCCGGGAAGCGCAGGGCGGCCTCCGCCGCTTTGCCGAATACCACGGGGAGAACCAGCTTTTTCACCGGATGGCCGGCGATGGAGACGGGAAGCAGCCGAAGCACCTCCGATGATGTGTTGGTGGCGCTTCCGCCGAAAGGCTCAAAGGCTGTGATGAGGATCATGGCTTTCTCCTGTATTTATTTCATCGCCGCTTTGCTCATGCCGATCATGATGTATTTTTGCAGGATCAGGAACAGGAACACGATGGGGATGATCGCCATCACGGCGCCTGCCATGATTTCGTTATAATTGCTGACGAACTGCCCGGCGTAGGTTTCCTTCAGGCGCTGCACGCCCACGGCGATGGTGCGGCTGGCCTCGGACTGGGTGACCATCTTGGGCCAGAAATAACTGTTCCAGCCGTTGATGAAGCTGATGATGCTGATGGTGATGAGGGTGGGCTTGCACATGGGGCACAGCACGTTGATGATGGTGCCGAAGCGGCCCATGCCGTCGATGCGGCCCGCCTCGATGTAGCTGTTGTCCACCGCCATGAAATTCTGGCGCAGCATGAAAATGAAGTAAGCGCTCACCATGTTGGGAAGCACCACGCCCGTCCAGGTATCGATGGCGTTGAGCCGGGCGATGATCACATAAATGGGCACGAACGTCACCTGAATGGGCACCATCAGCGCCCCCAGCACAAACATGAACAGCACGTTCCTGCCCTTGAACTCTCCCTTGGAAAAGCCGTAGGCCGCCATCACGCCGATGGTCAGCTCGCCCAGCATCATGATGACGGTGGTCACCAGCGTGTTTACCAGGTAGCGTCCGAAGGGCGCTTTGTTCAGGACGTTGGGATAGTTTTCCCACACGAACTTGTCGGGCCACAGGGTGGGCACGGCGCGCATCAGCTCATCCGAGGTTTTCAGGGAGGAAATGACCATCCAGTAAATGGGGAACAGGGATATGAGCACGATCAGGATCGCCGCGGCGTACTGGGCCGTCACCCGGTAGACGCCGTGGGCGGCTTGCAAATGCTCGTCCGCCTTCACGATGGGGGAAACAAAGCGCATGTACAGCCCGCACACCAGCACGAAGCCCAGGATGATCAGCGCGATGACGCCGAAGGCGGGATAGTTTTTGGCGATCAGGTTCAGATCCTGGTGGAAATTATACTCGATAAAGCCCGGCAGGGCCCGGGCTTCCTCCAAGGTGGAGGCCGTTCCCCCGGCCAGAGCCGCATGCTTTTGCAGCGCGGCGTGGTATGACCAGTTTCCAAAGCCCCAGCACAAAAGCAGCACCGACGCGATGATGGTGAGCAGGGTCAGCAGGTCGAAGAACCCGCTCTGCCGCATCCTGTGCCAGTGGCCCGCGGCGGCGGGCTTTTTTTTCATCTGGCGCACGCCGTCCCGCCACATCACGGGGATGGGCAGCAGGATCAGCAGGGCGGCGGGAAGCAGCAGGTAATACTTCCACGCCCCCGCCGTTTTCAGCGGGATCAGGAGCAGGGCAAAGAACAGGAGCGCGAAACCGATGAGGACGCATACCGTCCCGGTTTTCTTATGTATGTCGAGCCGTTTGAACATCAGATTCCGCCTCCTTTCTTATGCGTCGTAGTTCACATTGCGGTTGGAGAAGCGCATGGTGGCCGCGGTGCACACCAGCAGGATCACAAAGAACACCAGGGATACCGCCGCGCCGCGGGCCGTGTGGAAGTCCTTGAAGGTAAGGTTGTAGATCCACTGCACCATCACATTGGTGGCGGTGCCGGGGCCGCCGCCGGTCATCACGTCCACGGACTGGAACACCTTCATGCTGGCGATGAACGTGGTCACGAACAGGAACAGGGTGGTGGGCGCCAGCAGCGGCACCGTAATGTAGCGGAAGCGCTGCACGCCGTCCGCCCCGTCGATAGCCGCGGCTTCATAATAGTCCGTGCTGATGCCCTTCATGGCGGACAGGTAGATCATCATGGCGTAGCCCACCACGCGCCAGGCGGTCAGGGTCAGCACGCCTGCCAGGGCCGTGTTGGCGTCGATCAGCCAATGGGGGCCCTGGATGCCGAACAGCGACAGGGTATAGTTCATGATGCCCTCCATCTGCCCGATGCCCGTGGCGATGCTGGAATGCAGGATCCACTGGAACACAACGGCGCTGGTGGACACGGCGATGTATTTGGGCATGAACACGATGGCGCGCATGGCGTTGAACATTTTCGTCATGCGGTTGAAGAGCAGCGCCAGCAGCATGCCGCCCACCAGCGTGATCATGACCTCCCAGAACATGTAGACCCCGGTGATGCGCAGGCTTTCCCAGAAATAGCGGGTGCCCGCGCCGTTGAAGATCCATTCAAAATTCAGGAAGCCCACGAATTCCTGCTTGCCCGTGGTGAGCACGGACATGTTGGTGAAGGAAATGCGGATCAGGTCGATCACCGGATAATACACGAACATGAGGAACAGCAGCAAAGCGGGCTCCACGAAAAACAGATCCTTCATCCGCTCCCACCGCTGGATCCGCAGCATCACGCCGTTGAATACCAGCACCAGGCCCAGCAGCAGGATCATGACGGCATAATTCATGATGGTGCTCACCGGCGCGATGGGGATATCGCCCTTCACGGACACATAATAGGTGCCTGCGGCGGGGATCTCCAGGGTGACGGGCTCCAGTACCTTATCGGCGGAATAGGCAGGGGCCAGGGCGGAAGCCGCCTCCTGGCCTGTCAGGCTGTTGTACAGCACCAGCCTGCGTTCATGGCCGGGCAGGGAGGACATGGCGTACAGCGTCAGCGTACACGGCCCTTCCACGGTGGTTTTCAAGCTGCGGTATTTGCTGCTGCCCGCGCCGGGAAACTTGACGGATTTCGTCATGGTCATGCCATTGCTCAGGAGGACAGGCTGCGCTTCCTCGATCACCAGGGTCTGCCGCTCCTTGGTGGCGGGAAACTGCAAGGAGCCGCCTTTCAGGGCTTTCTTTGTCTCGCCCGCGTCGAAGTCCTCCACGCTGATGGCGTCGTCCTCCGACAGGGAGGCGTAATAGACGTGGACGCCGCTTTCCTCGCCGTCCATGTCAAAGGCCCCTGTGATCGACGTGCCCGCGCTGAGCGCCACCTCCCGGGCAATGAACACCTGGTCGGTCATGTCGGCAAAAGGCGCGATCTGCCAGTCTGCCGCCAGATACCCGAACATGCCCACCAGCCCGATCAATACGCCCGCGATGATCAGGCCCAGGCCCACGCCCCGCTGGGCTTTGGAAATCAGCTTCCGTTCGCGGACAGTATCCTCCGCGTTTCTCATCATGCTCTTCACGACGTTTTCCTCATTTGGATTTGTTCAGCCGGCGCAATGTAATGGGCACTTTAAGTCGCTAATGGAACGACGGGGCGAGGGCCTCTGCGGCCCTCGTGCACCTGCACCAAAGGCCTTCGGCCTCTGGACTCCTGTAGCGGAAACAACCTGTGAGGACGAATTGGCTTTGTTCCCGCTGATACTTGAGAGAGCATAACAAACTTTCGACGTTATGCTTCTGGCCCGGCGGCTGAAAGCCGCCTGACCGGACGCAAAGCGTCC
>JAFZOG010000084.1 GCA_017550745.1 Clostridia bacterium
CGCCTGCGCTCCTTACAGAAATTTTCCGTCCTCGCGCCGTACACGCCGCCGCTGCGGATTTCAGTCAAGGGGAGAACCCCTTGACAATCCCCCTCTTGTTCCGTTTCTTCGTTGGTTCTCCAGGGGTGGCTGAGCAGTAACTGTGAAATAATAAACACAAACCCTGCCGCCGGGCTGGAAGCGCCGGCAGACAGGGTTTGTGCATCATACGTCAGGGTTATTCTTCGATGACTTTATACAATTCATATCCGCTATTTTTCGTCTTGATAATGAATCTGTCGTCATCTGTCACGCTGATATTTGAGTAGTTCACAGGCAGGAGCGACTTGCCATACCAGGTAATGACATTGTAACCGCCGCTGAAGCTGCCGACCAGCAGGAATCCGCTGCCGCGGGACTTTTTGACCGAGCACAGCTTGGAGCCTTCACGGCCGTCCGGGGAGAAGAACTGAGTTTTTGTAATCTTCCCGTTTACGACCGTGGCGTAAAGCGCGGCGCCGTACATGCTGAGCTCCACTTCTTCGTTGTCCCATTCCACAGCCGGAAGCAGCGCTTTTGTCGCGACCTCGTAGAAGCAGGTCTCTTCATCCTTCACCACGCAGATATAGCCGTGGCAATTGAAAGGATCAAGAGCGGTTTTGTTTTCATAGATCTCATCGTATACGCAGGGAAGGATCAGGTTTTTTTGAACACGGGAATACAGGCCCTTCTTTCCGTTCACGTTGCTGGTCAAAACGGCGTAATCCGTGTAAACGGCGGAAATCGTGACATTCCACATGGGAATGATGACTTCACCCTTTGTAGAGAGCAAAGCGTTCCACTTTTTTCCCTGGAAATCTGTCCTGGCCGCGATCAATACCGTTTCTCCAGGAAGCTGAACCTCGCTCACCCCTGAGCATCCGTCCAGCAGCATTTCGCCGGTCGCAAAGTTCATCAAAGACCAGTTTTTGATACCGAAGGGGCTGCTGTTAAGATTTTTTGCGCCGATATCCACCTGTTCACCGGATGAATCGTACACAGTGACCTCATTTTCCCTGTTTTGGATGGACAGATAGTCGCCATGCGCTTTGGCGTTCTGAAATTCGTCCCGGGTCAGAGAGGCGACCAGGCGGCAGGATGATTTGCCGGCTACTGTGTTTCCATCATATTCGCGGTAGAAGATATCGCAGCGCTCGATCTGGAGATAATGCTCCTTATCCGGCGTATAGTCATGGTCCGCCTTCGTTCCGGGCACCAGCACCCACCCGGCGCACCAGGAAGGTGAGAATGCTTTTAACGTACCGTAAGCATACTCGGTAAGCACTGTGCCGTCAAAAGACATCAGCGCGTGGGAGTTGAGCTCATCCTGGGGGATGGGCAGATGCTCGTTATACGTTTTAACGGGAAAAGCGCCGACGTTCAGAAAGTTATACGCCACATAAGCTAAGCTCTCATGCTCAAAGGGAATGACAATGTTGGCGTCGGTGTCATACAGGCCCCATTTGAACTGATTCGGTTCCTGCGCTACAAGGAGATTGGTTCCGTTGATCGGCGTTAAATTTTCTATTCGCTTTAACAGCTGAACAGTCGATACGGAACCGCTGGTGTCTGCCGTTGCTGGCTGAAGCATACAGGTCAGCATCGCGCACAGCAAAAGCAGACATACAATGTGTATCTGCTTTTTATTCTTCATGGCAGCCTCCGATTTCACCGGATGATCTGATCCATCTGCAGGCCTGTGCTGGTACGGATGATGGCGTTGGAATCATCGGTGACCGTGATCGGTTTGAAGTGGTACAGCGGCAGGATGATGTTGCCGTGCCAGTCGACCAGGCCGTAGGAAGTGCCCTTTTGGGCATCCAGCAGGTATCCGTTTCCGCGGGTGGCGACGATTACATCCGCATCCACGACGTTCACTTCGCCGTCCCCGGCAACGATCGACAGGTAACCTTCGATGCTGGTGAAGATCAGGGAGCAGCCGATGTTCGTCACCGCATGCTTGGAGTATTTCGGCGCGCAGCTCTCAACATCGTTTACGATGTCATAGAAGCCCAGCCGATCGTCCTTTTCCACGCACACGTAACCGTTATGCACGTATTTGTCGATATCGGTATTGCTGGATAAGATGGAGGAGTAGACGCAGGGGACAACGAGGCGCTGTTCTTCCAGATCGTACAGGCCCCGCTGATTTTCCAGATCGGCCACGACAACATAACGGTTCGTAATGTCGATCAGCTGATATTCGGCAGGCAGAATAATGGAACCGTCGGGGCTGAGCAGGGCGGAGACTTTTAACCCATTCATGGCGACGCGATTGCCTCTGATCAGCATCCGGTCTGCCAGGTTGACTTCGGCCACCTCTGAATAACCGTCGTCCAGCGCTTTCTTCGTAATCAGGCTGACGATCTGGTATTTATCGATTTTGTAGAGCGGCTTATTGGCGGCGTCCAAAGTCACATCCACAGGCTCGAAATGGCTGTCGTAAACGGAAACGGCTTTCTCGCGGTTGGTGATGGCGATGTAATCCCCGTGAATCGCTGCGTCGGCGTATGCTTCGCGTTCCAGGGTGGCGATGGGCTCAATGGTTTCGGTCTGCCCATCGGTCACATAGTACAGATCAATGTTGGCATACTGATAATTCTTGGAGCCGATTTTGATGTCCTTGACGCTGTCTTCCACCGGTTCCGGATCAATGATGAAAGCGGCGACCCAGTGGTTGTTGAAGACCTTGAAGGCGCCGTAGATAGCATCGCCGACCTTGCGCCCGTCGCCGGTCCACAGCGCTCTGGCGTCAATGCTTTCTTTGTCGTTGTAAGCGGTGAAGAAGTTATTGGAAATGTAGTCCAGGAAAACGGTCGTGCAGGGAATGATCTCCTGGCCGGCGGTGTTGTACAGGCCGCGGGTATTGTCCTTTTTGGATTCAACGATCACGTAACTGGTGCCGGCAACCGTCTGGATGACAGGCATGTACTGGAAGACGGTGTTGAGCGTCACTTCGGCAGCAGCGCTTGTGATGAGCAGAACGGCAATCAGAACAGTACACAGGCATTTCAGCAGATGTTTCATTTTTTTCTCCTTTCGATGCTCAAATGGTGATGGGAAGTATATCAATCTGGATTTCATTCTGTCATCCTGCCGCGCCGCCGTATCATAGATGAAAAGCGTCCCATGCCGATGATCCCGCGTTTAGTGCGCTTTTCAACCGCGTTTGATCACGGAGGGCCCGGCAATGCCCAGAATAAAAACCATAATGATTTCGGGAAGAATTATCGGGTGATGCCATGGTAAGTGCTTTGGGCTTTTTCGTAGCTTTCCAGATTGCCGATATCGTACCGGTTTCCGGGCATTTCCATGCTGTGCACCACGGTATGCCTGCACATCCAGGCGACCAGGGACCCCGGCGCGTCTGTGCCGCAGCCGTCTGCAATGGCCGCCTGAATGCAGGCGGCGTCCTGTTTTTTGTAGTAATAAAATGGCGGAGTGCACCAATGGGACTTGGGAACGGCAGGCTTTTCCTCCAAAGACAGCAGCCTGTCGTTTTCTCCCAGCTCTGCGACGCCGCTCTTTTGCAGGCGTTTTTCATCCGCCTCATAATAACGCATGACGCAGGATGTATCCTTTTCCACGGCATAGCGGATAAAGCGGGTCAGGCTGAAATCCAGCAGGTTATCTCCGGCGATGATCAAAAGGTCGTCGTCCAATTGCAGCCGGTCAATGGCAAACTGGATATCGCATACCGCGCCGAGCCGGGTTTCGTTGGAACTGGTGCCGTCGTCCACAACAGTGACAGGCAGCCTGTTTGCTTCCGCCCACGCCTGAAAGTGGGGAGCAAATTTGTGGTTGGAGATCACCGCGTATTGATCCACAGCGCGCGAGGTGTCGATATCCTCCAGCAGCCAGTCCAGGATCGTTTTATCCCCGACTTTTAACAGGGGCTTGGGGAAGTTTTCCGTCAGCGGATACAGCCGGGTAGCATAGCCAGCGGCCAGAATCAAACATTTCATACCGTCACCCCATCCGCGCTGCGGCACATATGCACGCTGTATTTTCCGTTTAAATGGGGGAATGCGTTCAGGTATTCCCGGCTGACCTTTTCCACGATGCTTTCTTCATACTTTGGGTCGATCAGCGCCATACAGCAGCCCTTGAAGCCGGCGCCGGAGAAGCGCCCGCCGTAGATGCCTTCCGTATCGCGCATGATCTCATACAGCTTGATTTGTTCCGGCGCGCCTGATTCCCAGTTGTGGATGCTGCTCCAGCCGGATTCAAAGCTGAGGCGGCCGTATTCCTCAATGTCGCCGCGCCGCCAGGCTTCAGCCCCCGCTTCCACGCGCTTAAACTCCGTGTACCAATGCTCGCAGCGTTTGGCCCAGGATTCGGGCAGTCTGCTTTTATACTGCTGATAAGTATCCCAGGATACGTCCCGCGCCATGGCTTCGTTGAATTTGCCGTACGCATAGCCGGAAAAAGCCTGAAGCGCGTATACGCCCGCCCGCAGCTCATCCACACGCATGTTGTATTTGCTGCCGGCCAGGGAATGCTCCAGCCCCGAAAAGAAGATCGCGATTTTGTAGGGCTTCATCGCCGGGCTGGCGGGGATCAGCTGATAGCTGTTGTCCTTGCAGTCCAGATAAAGCAGATGATCCTTCCTGCTGAGCACTTCGCAGCTTTGGTCCAATGTTCCGACGTTCACACCCACGAAGTTTTTTTCCGCATCATAGGCGGTGTCGATGAGCTCCCGGGCAGAAAGGCAGATGCCATTGACCTTGCACAGCGCGTTGAGGAACGCCAGGATCACCGCGGCAGAACTGCTCAGGCCGCCGATGGGCAGGCTTCCTTCGATCACGCCGCAAAGCCCCACGTTCAAGGTGTGTTTTTTTTCCAGCGCCCAGGTGGCTCCGCGCAGATAATCCGCCCAGTCGCCCACTTTTTCACCGATTTCCCGGATGTGCCACTGAGCGCGTTTGGGGAACTGCAGGGAGGACATCTCAATGACGCCGTTGCGCTTTACATCATAGGCAATGTGGATCCCCTGGTCAATGGCGAAGCCGGTGATCTTGCCCAGGTTGTGGTCGCTGTGAGCGCCGATGGGGCAGATGCGGTAAGGAGAAAAAGCAATGCTTTCCGGCTGCCGTTTATAGATATCAAAGAAAGCTTCTTCACAGCGCACCGTTCAATCCCTCCTAAACAAATCGCGGGTGTATACCTTTTCCTGCACGTCGTCCAGCACCGGGTCATACCGGTTGGCGATGATGCATCCGCACATCTTTTTGAATTTTTTGATATCATTCACTACCTGGGAGCCAAAGAAGGAAGCCTCATTTTCCAGCGTCGGTTCATAGATCACCACGACGGCGCCTTTGGACTTAATCCGCTTCATGATGCCCTGAATCGAAGACTGGCGGAAATTATCGCTGTTGGCTTTCATGGTGAGGCGGTAAACGCCCACCACGATTTCCTTTTGTTTTTGCTCCTGATCGTGGGAAAAAACGGCGCTGTTTCCGTAACTGCCCGCGATTTCCAGCACCCGGTCGGCGATATAATCCTTTCTGGTGCGGTTGGATTCCACGATGGCCTGGATCAGGTTCTGCGGCACGTCCATATAGTTGGCCAGCAGCTGCTTGGTATCCTTGGGCAGGCAGTAACCGCCATAGCCAAAGGAGGGATTGTTGTAGTAGTCGCCAACGCGGGGATCGAGGCATACGCCCTTGATGATCGGGGCGGTTTTCAAGCCCTTCACTTCGGCGTAGGTGTCCAGTTCATTAAAGTAGGAAACGCGCAGGGCAAGATACGTGTTCACAAACAGCTTGGTTGCCTCCGCTTCCGTGCAGCCCATGAACAGGGTTTCGATATTGGGCTTGACGGCGCCCTGCTGAAGAAGGGCGGCAAAGCACTCCGCCTGAGGCCGGGTCTGTTCATCGCAGCCAACGATGATACGGCTTGGATACAGGTTGTCGTACAGCGCCTTGGATTCCCGCAGAAATTCCGGGCTGAACAGGATGCTGCCGAAGCCGAGGGCTTCACGGATATGCGCCGTATATCCTACGGGAACGGTGGACTTGATCACGATCGCCGGCTTTTCCTTCCTGCCTTTCGCGCAGTCCAGCACCGACCTGATAACGCTTTCCACGGCGGAACAGTCAAAGAAGTTCCGCTTGGGGTCGTAGTTTGTCGGCGCGGCGACCACCACGAAGTCAGCGTCCGCATAGGCGGAAGCGCCGTCTGTGGTGGCCTTCAGGTTCAGCGTGCGCGTGCCGTTTTTCGCTTCCTCAAGATACTTTTCAATATAATCATCCTGAATGGGGGAGACAAAGCGATTCAGCTTTTCCACCTTTTCGGGCAGGATGTCCACGGCGGTTACTTCATTATGCTGCGCCAGCAGCACGGCCAGCGATAAGCCCACGTAGCCGGTTCCGGCGACGGCGATTTTGTATGGCCTGTCCGGCGTTTCCTTTTCACTGTCCGATGAAACAAAAACCTGGGACGGACTGAAATCCAGCACCTCGGACAGCGCCAGCAGCTGATCGACAGAAGGCATATAATCGCCCGTTTCCAGCCGGGACAGGACGGAACGGTTGATTCCGGTGGCCTGGCTGAGCCGCGCCTGGGTCATATTTTTCGCTTTCCTCTGGAAAGCCACTGTTTCGGCAAGAAAGGGCAAAGAGAGCTTCTTCATATGTATTCCCCTTTGTATTCCGGGATAGAGAAAGCCTTTATTCAACAAGATGAAACACAGAAATTATACCAAATTATGTGTTGCCTGTCAATTATTTATGCCATGATTTACGCGATATTTATAGAAAATTGTTGCTGAATTGAACATTGTTGCTGGCCAAACAACCATCATCATATTCTGGAGCGGGAAATGCGTAAGGCGGTTCCTGCACACAGGAGAACCGGTGAATTTTCAATAAACTTTCCCCAGCAGGATTACACACACGACCAGCGCCGCCACGACGATGCACGCGATGAAATCCCGTTTTTCGCATTTCAGCACCCGCAGGCGGGTCCTGCCCTCGCCGCCGTGATAGCAGCGGGCCTCCATGGCCATGGCCAGGTCTCCGGCCCGGCGGAACGCGCTTACGAACAGCGGCACCAGCAGCGGCACCATGGCCTTGGCGCGGGCGATCAGATTGCCGGATTCAAAGTCCGCGCCGCGGGCGGTCTGGGCCTTCATGATTTTATCGGCCTCCTCCATCAGCGTGGGGATGAAACGCAGGGCAATGGACATCATCATCGCCATTTCATGGGCGGGGAAATGGATCACCCGCAGCGGGGAAAGCAGGCGTTCCAGGCCGTCCGTCAGGGCGATGGGCGGCGTGGTGAGCGTCAAAATGCTGGAAAACAGCACCAACAGAATCAGGCGCAGAGAATAATGGATCGAAAGCATCAGCGATTCCAGTTTGATCTGCGCAAAGCCCAGGTCCAGCAGCACAGTTTCTCCCTGCAGGAAAAACAGGTTCAGCACGAAGGTGAGGATCAGGATCAGGCGCAGGGGTTTCAGCCCCTTTGCCATCATTTTCACCGGCACTTTCGCCAGCTTTGCCACGATCACCAGGAACGCGGCCACCGGCACGAAGGCCAGCAGGTTTCCTGCCAGGAAAACAGCCACGATCACAGCGATCAGCAGCAGGATCTTCACGCGGGGATCCATCCGGTGCACCACGCTGTCGGCAGGGTAGTACTGGCCCAATGTGATATTATTCAGCGCCATGGCGTTTCCCCTCCTTCCACAGGGCCAGCAGGGCGGAAAGCGCCTGTTCCTCCCGGAAAACGTCTTCGGGACAGGGGATGCCCATTTCCCGCAGCTTCATCATCAGCTTGCACACGGAGGGCACATCCAGGCCCATACCTTCCAGGCGTTCCGCATGGCGGAAAATGATCTCAGGCGCGCCTTCCATCACAATTGTTCCGTGCTCCATCACCACGGCGCGGGTGGCAAAGCGGGCCACATCATCCATGGAATGGGAAATCATCACGACGGTGGTTCCCTGCTGGTGCAGCCCGGCAATCAATTGCAGCATATCTTCCCGGCTTTGCGGATCGAGACCGGCGGCAGGCTCATCCAGCACCAGGACCCGGGGACGCATGGCCAGCACCCCTGCCATGGCGACGCGGCGCATCTGGCCGCCGGACAGCTCAAAGGGGGATTTTTCCGCGATGCCCGGCTCGTCCAGCCCTACCTTGCGCAGCGCCTCCTGTACCCGCTCGGCGATTTCCGCGTCTCCCAGGCCCAGGTTTTTGGGGCCGAAGCCAACGTCCTTTGCGACTGTCTCTTCAAATAATTGGTGTTCCGGATATTGGAAAACCAGCCCTACGATCTTTCGTACTTCTTTTTTATCAAAGCCCTTCTGGTGAATGTCCTGCCCGTCCAGCAGCACCCGGCCGGACGTGGGCTTCAGCAGCCCGTTGATATGCTGGGCCAGTGTGGACTTGCCGGATCCGGTATGGCCGATCAGCGCCAGAAATTCCCCCTCCCGGACGGCCATGCTGACATCCCGGATGGCGGTTGCCTGGAAGGGGCTGCCGGGCTGGTAGGTATGGGTCACATGCTCCAGGATCACTTGCACAGCCGAGCCACCTCCTCCGCCATTTCATCCACCGTCAGGATGCCTTCTTTCAGCGGCATCCCCTGGCTGCGGAGCTGTTCCGCCAGCCGCGCCATGGGCGGCGCGTCCAGCCGGTAAGGGCGGATGCGCTCCATATCGGAAAAAATGTCCCTGGGGGTGCCGGAAAGCACGATCTTTCCTTTATACATCACATGCGCCTTGTCGCAGGCTACGGCTTCCTCCATAAAATGCGTGATCCACAGCACGGTAATGCCCTGGTCCCTGTTCAGCCGCTTTACTGCCTGCAGCACTTCCCGCCGCCCCTGGGGGTCCAGCATGGCGGTGGATTCGTCAAAAATGATTGCTTCAGGGGCCATGGCCAGCACGCCTGCAATGGCGACGCGCTGCTTCTGCCCGCCGGACAAAAGGTGCGGCGCCCGGTCGGCATAGGCCAGCATGCCCACGTCTTTCAGCGCTTTTTCGATGCGCTCCGGCATTTCGGCGGTAGGTACGCCGATATTCTCAAGGCCGAAGGCCACGTCTTCGCGCACGACGGTCGCCACCAGCTGGTTATCCGGGTTCTGGAACACCATCCCTGCCCGGCGGCGGATCTCCCAGGTATTTGCGTCGTCCTGCGTGTCCATGCCGCAGACCGTCACGCGCCCCTCCGAGGGCAGATACAGCCCGTTGATCAGCTTTGCCAGCGTGCTTTTGCCGGACCCGTTTTGCCCTAAAATGGCATGGAAGGAGCCGCGCTCAATGCTTAGCGATACGTCCTGCACCGCCATTTTGCCGCCGTCCTCATAAGCGAAAGATACGTGATCCACCGCGATGATTGGTTCTGCCATCCGTTTCCCGTTCCTTTCATCATCCGCGCATCCGAGGCGCAGGGCAAATTATACCATACTTTCCTGAAGACCGCAAGAAGCGGGAAACACCGCCAGCCGTTTCGGGGACCCAGACTTTATGATTTTGGCAGCGGGTGTAAGGATTGTCAAGTCTTTTCTTTGGTTATATAAATCATAGGATAAGACGGAAAAGCTTACTGGACGAATGGAATTGCGCATGCTTATATGGGTAACTGCGCCTGAGCCCCGCGTTTGGTTTTCCGCTTGACAGAATCATGGAAAGCAGGTATAATGATCCCGTAAATCGGGAGGATAGCTGTGCCGGCGTGATGGAATTGGCAGACGTGACGGACTCAAAATCCGTTGAGCTAATCACTCGTGTGGGTTCGAGTCCCACCGCCGGCATGAAAAGAGCTTTGTTTTCAGGGCTCTTTTTTCTTTGCACAGGCTGTCGAAAAAGTTTTCGACAGCCTGCGAATGAAAGCGGAATCAGGATTCCTCTTTCATTCGATGCATCCATTTCCTGCAAAAACGGGTTTTCGTCCTCCAAAGGAGGCCAAAAACCCTATTTTTGCGGCCGGAAATGGATATAGGAAGCAACATTCTGTTGCTCCTCGGCGACGTACACGCCGCCGCCTGCGGATTAAAAATCGAAGGGCTGCGGCCCTTCGATGCATCCCAGGGGTTTTTCGACAATCTGAGCAAACGGTATACCCGGTTATCCGGATATACCGTTTGCAGATTGGCAACAAGGGTTATTTTTTCCCTTTCAGCCAGGAGGGAAGGCTGGCTTTCTTTCCGCGGCTGGAAAGCACGATGCTTTGCAGCAGGATGAAGAAGCACAGCATCGCACCGGTGGTGATGCTTTGCCACCAGGGGTCGCGCAGGCCGGAGGTGACCACGATGGATTTGATGGTGGTCAGGGTCAGCACGCCGAAGAAGGTGCCGATGATGTTGCCTACGCCGCCGGTCAGCAGCGTGCCGCCGATGATGGAGGAGGCGATGGCGTTCATTTCGGCGCCCGCCGCGTTGGTGGCGTTGCCCGCGCCGGTGTGCATCATGAACACAAAGCCCGCCAGGCCCGCCAGTACGCCGCTGATGACGTGGGCGATAAACCGGGTGCGGCGCACGTTCACGCCCAGCATCAAAGCGCTCTGGCTGTTTCCGCCCAGGGCGTAGAAGTTCCGGCCCAGTTTGGTTTTGCGCAGCATGATCAGGACAATCAGCACGACCGCCAGCGCTACGACCACGCCGATTTCCATCCGGGCGGGGATCAGGTTGCCGTTCTTAGCGGTATAGCCCAGCCAGGGGATTTCGATCTTTGTGTTCATCAGCTGCTTGAAGCCTTCATGGGCCACCTTCTGGGGCTCCACGCTGACGATGGTGATCATGCCCCGGGCAAAGAACATACCGGCCAGGGAAATGATGAAGGGCTGGATCTCCAGGTAAGCGATCAGATACCCCTGCACCAGACCGAAGGCGAGGCCGATCCCCAGGGAAATGAGGATCGCTGTGAAGATGCTGCCGCCTCCGTTCAGATGCACTACGCCCACCATGACCACCAGCGCCGTCACGCCGCCGACGGAGATGTCAATGCCTCCGCTGATCATCACGATGGTCAGGCCGCAGGCCACGATCAGCAGCGCGGCGTTGTCGTTGAGCAGGTCAAAAATCTTCTGGGGCCGCAGAAAGCCGCCGCCCCAAATGAGCATGGCCGCGCCGTACATGGCAAAGAAGATGCAGATGGTGATGGTGAGCAGCAATTGCGTGTCCGTTAAAGGCTCACGGCGGCGGTTTTTCTGCCGCAGATCGGGTGTACTTGTCATACCGCCATCTCCTTTCCGGCCCGGCCGGGTTTATTGGTCAGCCGCTTCCACAGACCGCTCACCGCCTGCTTGACCACGGGAGAGCCCAGCGCCACGATCAGGATGATCACAATGGCTTTATACGCCTTGATGTTGGTGGAGGGCACCTTCATGGCGTAGAGCGTGATGGTCAGCGCCTGGATCGCGTAAGCGCCCAGGATGGATCCCAGCATGCGGAACTTGCCGCCGCCCAGGGAGTTGCCGCCGATGGCCACTGCCAGGATGGCGTCCATTTCGATGTCCAGCAGCAGGGTTTCGTGGTTGATCAGGCTCAGCCTGCTCACGCCGATCACGCCGGACACGGAGCAGCAGACGCCCAACAGGATGAATGCCAGCAGCTTCATGCCCACCGCGTTGATGCCGTTCAGCCGGGCCGCGCCCTGGTTGATGCCTACGGTCTGGATATACAGGCCCAGCGTGGTGAATCGGAACAGCAGCGCGAACAGGATGCCCATGACCAGTACGATCAGGATGGGCGTTGGCACCGGGACGCCGGGAATAAAGCTGCCGATGGCGGTAATGATGGGGCTGTCAACGGTGGGCGTCGCGCCGCCGTTGATCCAGTAGGCGATGGAACGCCCGCAGGTGTAAAGGATCAGAGTGGCGATCATGGGCTGGATATGGAAGACGGACACCAGCGTGCCGTTGAACGCGCCGAAACACATGGCGACGGCGCAGCAGGCAAGAAAGCCCAGGATCACGGTCAGGGGCGTTATCCCGGCCCCGGCGCGCAGAACCTTGACGAACATGCTGCCCGCGATGGCGCCCAGCGCGCCGACGGAAATATCCTGGCCTCCGGACGCGGCGGTGACCAGCGTCATGCCCATAGCCAGGATCACAAGCTCGGACGCGCCGTTCAGAATGCTGATCAGGTTGCCCCGCAGCACGGGGTCGCCGTTATTGTTGGCGGCCAGCTCCACCGAAAAGAAGCTGGGGTCACGGATCAGGTTGAACACCACCAGCGCCAGGAGGGCGAGCAGCGGCATAAGCAGCTGGGAAAAACCGCTTCCCGCTTTTTTCTTGAATTCGGTTGCCATATCAGTTTCCTCCTCCCGCGATGGTATACATCACGTGGTCCTGCGTCAGCTCGTCTCCTGTCAGTTCCCCCACGATGTTCCTGTCGCGCATCACGATCAGGCGGGAGCATGTGCGCAGCATCTCTTCGATCTCGGAGGAAATGAAGGTGACGCTCATCCCCTCCTCGGCCAGACGCAGCACCAGGCGCTGGATTTCCGTCTTGGTGCCCACGTCGATGCCGCGGGTCGGCTCGTCCAGGATCAGATACTGCGGATGGGTGAGCAGCCAGCGGGCCAGGATCACCTTCTGCTGGTTGCCGCCTGACAGGGATTTAATGGGCGTATCGGAAGATGCGGTTTTGATTTCCAGGGCTTTGATATATTTGTCCGCAAACGCTTCGGCCTCCGCCCGGGAGAAAGGATGGAAGAAGCCTTTCATCACCTGCAGGGCCAGGATGATGTTCTCCCGCACGGACAGGTCGGCGATGATGCCGTCCCGCTTCCGGTCTTCAGGCAGATACCCGATGCCGTTTTTCATGGCGTCAAAGGGCTTGGTGATTTTCACCGGCTTGCCGCCTACCCGTACCTCGCCGCCGGTGACGCGGTCCGCCCCGAAAATAGCCCGTACGCTTTCGCTGCGTCCGGATCCCAGCAGGCCGGTAAAGCCGTTGACCTCTCCCTTGGCGATGTTGAAATCGAAGGGGCGGCTGGCGGTGCTGGACAGGCCGTGGGCCTGATACAGCGTTTCCGCTTTGCCGTTTTCGCTGACGCCGCTTTTCTTGATCACGTTCAGCCCTTCCAGCTCCTTGCCCATCATCTTGGCCACCAGCTCCACCTGGGGCAGCTTTTCCACTTCGTATTCGCCCACCAGCTCCCCGTTGCGCAGCACGGTGATGCGGTCGCTCACCTCATAGACCTGCTCCAGGAAGTGGGTGACGAAGATGATGCCGACGCCCCGGGCTTTCAGGTCCCGCATGAGCCTGAACAGCATCTCCACTTCCTTGTCGTCCAGGGAGGACGTGGGCTCGTCCAGGATCAGCACCTTGCAGTCAATGTCAACAGCCCTTGCGATAGCGACCATCTGCTGCACCGCCAGCGAGCAGCTGCCCAGCTGCTGCTTGGGCCGGGCGGGAATGCCCAGGCTGTCCAGCAGCTTTCCGGCCTTTTCTGTCATTTCATTCCATTTTACGGTGACGCCTTTTCCTCTGCCGATGTACATATTTTCCGCCACCGTCAGGTTCGGGCACAGGGTGATTTCCTGATACACCGTGCTGATGCCGTAGCTTTGCGCTTCCTGGGGCGAACGGATATGGATGGCGTCCTGAACGCCTTCAATATAAATTTCACCGCCGTCCTTGGGATAAACGCCGGTCAGCACCTTGATCAGCGTGGATTTTCCCGCGCCGTTTTCACCCATCAGCGCGTGGATTTCCCCTTTGCGCAGGGTAAAATCAACATTTTGCAGGGCGCGCACGCCTGGAAAAACCTTATCGATATGCCGCATGGATAAAACGATTCCGTTCTCCATCCGTTCATCCTCCTCTTCAGGAAGGGCTCCTGTCATTGT
Source organism: Clostridia bacterium (assembly GCA_017550745.1). Classification (GTDB taxonomy): domain Bacteria; phylum Bacillota; class Clostridia; order Christensenellales; family Aristaeellaceae; genus RUG563. The sequence goes on from JAFZOG010000084.1 coordinate 13,825, forward strand.
AATATCTTTATGCCTCAATGAGAAAAACGCGGTGTGGACCGCGGAATGTTTCCACTCCTTCCACACCGCGCATAATATGGTTTACCGGTTTCGGATTAGTCGCCCAGGCCGTAGGTGGCGATATCATCCTCGGTGATGGTGCGGGCGTCGAAGCCCTTTTCAACGGAGATGATCTGCTTGGCGTCGTTCAGGCCTTCGATGGCGTTGCCGGCTTCCAGGGTCTTGATCATTTCGTCAATGACGGCGGCCTGGAAGGGGCTGCACTGTCCGTCGTAGTTCCAGTTGCCGGCCAGCAGTTCGCGCAGGGCCCACTTGTTGCAGTCGAAGCCCATCACAACGACCTTGCCTTCGACACCGTGGGTGATGCCGGCTTCGTCCAGAGCCGCCACAGCGCCCTTGGCCATGCCGTCGTTTTCAGCGTAGATCACGTTGAATTCTTCGCCGGAGTTGATGACGGATTCCACGATCTTCTTTGCTTCAGCTTCGTCCCAGGTAGCGGTCTGCTGCACGACTTTCTTCATGGTGCCGGCGGCGAACTGAGCGTCCAAAGCGCCGGTGCGGCCCAGCTGGGCGTCGCTGCCCATAGCGCCCTGGATGTGGATCACGTTGTATTCGGGCAGAGCCAGGCTCAGCAGCCATTCCACTGCGGTGTCGCCTTCAGCGGCCATGTTGGAAACCACGGCGGCTTCAAACAGTTCCTTGTCGCAGTCGATCATGCGGTCGAACAGGAACACCCGGATGCCGGCTTCCTGAGCGGATTTGAGCACTTCGTCCCAGCCGGTGGTTTCAGCGGCGGAGACCAGCAGGTAGTCCACGCCGTCGGTGATGAAGCCCTGGGCGGCAGCCAGCTGCTCGTCGTTCTTCAGGCTGTAGAAGGTCTTGGCTTCATAGCCGTTTTCGGCGGTGAATACAGCTTCAAAGTCCTTCACATTAGCTTCACGGTAGCCGGATTCAGAGGGGGGGTTGTTCACGATACCAACTTTGATTTCCGCCAGAGCGGACACGGCGCTGCATACCATCAGCACAGCCAGAACGAGGGCCAACAGTTTCTTCATGATCAAGTCCATCCTTTCATTATTTATGCGGCATCGTCGCATGTTGTTTAAATTTTAGCATAATTATCCCAAATAGTAAAGAGGCGCTTGTTACATTTTTATGAAATAATAGGTCGATTTTTTGCATTGCAGCCCGGCATGCGGAGGGTCGAAGGGCCTGCGCGCCGCAGGAATCACCACTTCCTGAAGGGACATTTTTCCCGCGCGTAGGCGGCGCGAAGCTCCACCAGGCAGCCGCAGCCCATGCAGGTGCCCGTTTGCAGCTGATCGCAGGAAGAACAGAGGGAAAGGCGCTGCCGGTACAGGGTTTCCGGGGCTTTTGCGCCTGCCGGGATTTTTAGCAGAAGCCCCGATACATATTTTTCATAATCCGCGGGAAAGGCTTCCCGCAGGAGACAGCGCCTGCATTTCTTTTCTTCGCCCATGGATCACTTCACGGCCAGATGCACCACGCTGCAGGGCGGCAGGGTGGCGATGAGGCCGCTGCCGTTCAGGGAGAAGCTGACGAAGGGCTGATCCTCCACCTGGTGCGGATCCTCAAAGGTGTTGTGGTCGCCCATCGCGCCGGTGAGCATCCGGCCCGCGGCATGGGCGGGATGGAGGCCGTTGGTTTCTACGGTGACCACCTGGCTGTCCTTGAGGCCGGGGTTGACGAGGGTGATATGCACTGTGCCATCGGGGGCGATGGAGCAGGATTCCTGGACGGCGGGCAGCTTTACGCCGCCCGATTCCACCTGGGAAGTCAGCAGATGGCTGTCCAGCAGCTCGTTCTCCTGGTGGTCCTTAAAGAGCTTGAACACAAAATAGGAGGGCGTCAGCAGCATCCGCGGGCCTTCGGTGAGGATCATGGCCTGCAGCACGTTCACCAGCTGGGCGATGTTGGCCATGCGCACGCGGTCGCAGTGCTTGTTGAAGATGTTCAGGCTCAGGGCGGCCACCATGGCGTCGCGCATGGCGTTCTGCTGGTAAAGGAAGCCGGGGTTGGTGCCTTCTTCCACATCGTACCAGGTGCCCCACTCGTCCACGATCAGGGCCACGCGCTTCTGGGGGTCGTACTGATCCATGATCGCGCTGTGGCGGGTGATCAGCTCGTCGATGAACAGGGCCTTTTTGAGCGTTTCAAAGTAATCCGCCTCGGTGAAGTTCAGGGCGCTGCCCTTGTGCTCCCAGTCATGCGGCACGGTATAATAATGCACGGACAGCCCGTCCATGAACCGGCCCGCATGCTTCATCAGCACTTCCGTCCAGTGGTAGTCCGCGCTGTTGGCGCCCGCGGCGATCTTGAAAATCTTCTGCTTGCCGTACTGGCGCACATAGGTCTGGTACTTGCGGTACTCGTCCGCGTAGTATTCGGCGGTCATGTTGCCGCCGCAGCCCCAGGGCTCGTTGCCCATGGCGAAGTATTTCACCGGGAAGGGCGCTTCGCTGCCGTTCTCCTTGCGCAGGTTTGCCATGGGGGAGAGGCCGTCGAAGGTCATGTACTCCACCCATTCGTTCATTTCCCGCACACTGCCGCTGCCTACGTTGCCGTTGACATATGCTTCACAGCCGATCTGCCTGCACAGCTCGAAGAATTCATGGGTGCCGAAGCTGTTGTCCTCCGTGACGCCGCCCCAGTGGGTGTTCACCATTTTCTTGCGTTTTTCCTTGGGGCCGATGCCGTCCTCCCAGTGATACTCGTCCGCAAAGCACCCGCCGGGCCAGCGCAGCACGGGGAGGTCAATGTCCTTGAGCGCTTTGACAACGTCGCTGCGCATCCCGTTCACGTTCGGGATGCTGCTGCTCTCGCCCACATACAGCCCGCCGTAAATGCAGCGTCCCAGATGCTCGGAGAACTGGCCCTGGATATCCTTGCTGATGTGTCCTTGGGTGACCTGGGTGTTGATGACCAGCTTGTTCATGGGGCTTCCATCCTTTCTGTTTGCTCGCTATTGATTCAATATGGCTTCGATGCGTTTCAGCTCCGCCTCCGTCAGCGGCGGAGCGCTGAGGATGCTCAGGTTATCGGTGATCTGTTCGGGGCGGCTGGCGCCGATGAGGGCGGTGCTGACCACCGGGTCCCGCAGCACCCATTGGAGGGCCAGGTGATGCAGTTTCTGTCCCCGTTCCTCGGCGATTCCCTTCAGCGCGCGGATCTTGCCCAGCTTTTCATCCGTAAGCGCTGCGGGCTTTAAATAGCGCCCGTCCTTCGCCATGCGGGACTCGGCGGGAATGCCCTCCAGGTATTTGCCCGTCAGCAGCCCGTTGGCCAATGGCGCGAAAGCGATGCAGCCCACCTTTTCTTCCCGGAGCACATCCGTCAGCCCGTTTTCGATCCAGCGGTCAAGCATGGAATAGCGGGGCTGGTGGATGAGGCAGGGCGTCCCCAGCCGTTTTAATTCTTTGACGGCGGCTTTTGCCTGCTCCGCGCTGTAGTTTGACAGGCCCACGTACAGCGCTTTGCCGCTGCGCACGATCTGGTCCAGCGCGCCCATGGTTTCCTCGATGGGCGTATCCGGATCGGGGCGGTGGTGGTAGAACAGGTCCACGTAGTCCAGCTTCATCCGTTTTAAGGATTGGTCGATGGAGGATATCAGGTATTTCCTGCTGCCATGGTCGCCATACGGGCCGGGCCACATGTCGTAACCCGCCTTGGTGGAAATGAACAGCTCGTCGCGGTAGGGCCGGAAATCCCGCTCCATATGGATGCCGAAGTTCCGTTCCGCTTCGCCGTAGGGCGGGCCGTAATTGTTTGCCAGGTCGAAGTGGGTGATACCGTTGTCAAACGCGGTGCGCAGCAGCGCCTGCTGGGTTTCAAAGGGGGTGATGGCTCCAAAGTTGTGCCACAGGCCCAGGGCCAGGCAGGGCAGCATCACCCCGCTGTTTCCGCATCTGCGGTACTGCATGCCGGCGTAGCGGGCTTCATTGGCTGTATACATAGGTTTTCACTCCATCCTGAACATCATTTGCAGCTTGGGCTGCGCGCCGGTCACCGGATCCATCACCAGCTCCAGCACATCGTCCATGTACTCGTTCCACTTGTCAACGATGGGGCTTTCAGCCTGCGTTTTTTCGGCGAAGGCAATGCCCTTTTCGCATTCGTAATAGCCGAATACATCCCGCCCGTCGCTCCAAATGGTGTAGTTTTTGATACCCGCCGATTTGAGCAGCGCCAGCATTTCCGGCCAGATCTCATCGTGGCGGCGCTTGTATTCCGCCTGCATCCCTTCCTTGATGCGTCCCTTCCAGGCAAAGCGTTCCATGTGTTCATCTCTCCTTTCTTATCATGAAGATTTCGGCATTGGCCGGATCAATACACTGGTTTATAAAGCGATTTCTTTGGTTTCCAATGGCATCAGGCTCACGTTCAGCCAGTTGCCGTCCGGGAGGGAAACGGTGGTTTCCACGCACTCCGGGGCATTATTGACCACGATCAGCGTTTTGCTTGCGGGATAATACGCCGCTTCCGCGCGGCAGTCGCCGGTGATGTAAGGCGCTTTGTCGGTCAGGTTCGCGGCGTAGACCAGGATGTCCAGCAGCATCCGGGTGTTGCGCGGGTTCACGATGAAATCGCTCAGGTACACGCCCCATCCGCTGCCGAAGCGGTTTACCGACATTTGCGGCACGCCCTTCATGTCGGCGATTACATGGGCCTTGCCGTCGGTCAGGTACAGGTGTTCCTTGTCCTTGAGGCCATCCGACGGGTCGCCGAAGGGGAAGGACGGATCGATTTTGTATGTCCACCTGCCGTGGCACACCCGCGCGCCGGTGTCTTCGTCAATGCCCAAAACCTGCGCCATGCGGAAAAAGGTATCATATCCCGGCACGGCGGAGGGCTCGTCCACGCCGATGAAAGCGCCGCCGTTGTACACAAATTCCGTCAGCTTTTCCACCAGCCTGTTCCGCTTCCAGGCGTCGCCGCCGCTCCAGGCGTCTCCTGCGCGGCCTGCGTTGATGACTGTGTTCAGGCCGTCCAGCGCGCCGTTTTCCGCGTCCTCAAAGGAGATGAATTTCACCTCCACCGGCAGGCCGGACAGCGCTTCATTGATGTGGATGAGGGGGTGCATGTAGGTTTCATGGAAGTGGCCGCTGAGGGTCCAGCTGCGCAAAGCGCCCCAGGTGTGCAGCACGGCAACCCTGATGGGCAGGGTATAGGCAGGGCCGTCCTTTTGCAGCGCCTTGATTTTCCGGAATTCCATACCGATGCGCTCGATGGCGTCCACAAAGGCGGGATGCCCCTGCGTCAGGTGCAGGTAGCCGCCCAGCCCGATTCTGTCCACACATTGCCGCAGCAAAGCGCGGCGGGCGCTGACCCAATATTGCAGCGCGTCCTTTTCCGGGTGTCCGCCTTCCTGGAAGGTGGGCAGCCCCCCCAGCCCCACGGGAAACAGATAGGGGTGCAGCCTGATTTCGTGGGCCGGCACATTCGCGCCGGCGCAGAGGCGGCACTCAAAGCCGGAAAAGATGCACTTGATGAGCCCGTCAAACCCGATGGAGGCAAAGCGCTTGCCGTAGGGCTCCATGCCCACCCAGCTGTCATCATAAAACACATAGGCTTTCTTGCCGTACGAATGCACGATGTCTACCAGCGCTTTGGCCTTTTCCGCCACGAACGCCTGGATAAAGTCCATATAGTCCCGCTTGTGCGCTGTGGGCGGCATATGGGTGGCCTGCAGTTTGCGCTGATTGATGAAATCCTCGGCGGTCAGGGCGTAGCCGTATTCGGCTGAAAACGCTTTGAGCGCGGCGGGGGAGGCGGTGAAATCGTAGCTGGCCCAGTCTGTGAAGCGGTTGCGCAGCCGCGCGTCGCTGCCGAAGATCCAGACAAAATTATAAAATAAGGAAGTAAAGCGCACAACCGTGGTGTCCGGATTTTGCTCACACCAGTCCCGCAGCCACTTTTGCAGGTATTCCCAGGCCAGGGGATGGCGGGGATCCAGCTGGCGCAGATGTTCGCTGGTCCAATGGTTGGTGGTGTGGTTGTACATGTTGATTTCTTCCCACACGCGCCATGCCAGGAAGGATACGGTGTAGCTGTGCCAGGGAACGCAGGGGGAGACAATCACCGCGCCGTTTTCATATTTCCAGTGTTCCCTCGGCACTTCCGTATCCGTTGTGCGGTCGTACACCTGCCAGCAGGCCATGGCTTCCGGGGAATCGTTTACCTGGAACTGCTCTTCAAAGTAACCGTCCAGCGGGCGGAGGATGACGCTGCTGCCTGCGGCTACCACCGGGTCGGAGCAAAGGAAGGTCTGCTGCTGGCTGTCCGGATGGGCCAGGGCAAATTCGTTGTGCTGGCGGATGATGCAGATGGTGGAGTAAATGCCGTAGCCCGCCTTTACAATCTCGTCGGACAGCTTCGTGCCGTCGCTGTCGCGGATCACGTCCGCGCCCCACTTCTTAGCCAGATCCAACGTCAGCTGTTCATAGCCCGCTTCCCCGGGCAGGGTGAAATCTCCCTGACGGAAATTCTCGCTCATAGCGCCACCTCATTTATTTCATGTCCTGAAAAAACCAATCAACGCTCGTTTTTCAATAACCCGTAATAGCGCTCGTCGCAGATCCCCTGATTGTTTATGCCTGCGCTTCGCAGCGTTCCTTCATATTTCATACCGCATTTTTCCATCACTCCGCCTGAATGGGGGTTTCTTGCGTCATGCCTTGCCTCAACGCGGTTTGCGCCGACCCGGTCAAAGAAGAAATCCATCACGGCTTTCATGGCCTCGGAGGTGATGCCCTGATGCCACCATTTCCTTCCAATGCAATAACCGATATGCACCATGGAAACAGCTTCGTCCATCCGCACCGCCGCGATGCTCCCGATAGGTTCTTCGGGGTGCTCCTTGAATGTGATGGCCCACTGGTAATACGTGTCATCCGCATAGGAGTCCACCCAGCTTTTCAGCACGGCGGCGGTCACTGAGGCGTTTGGATGCGCGGGCCAGGACAGGTACTTCGTCACTTCCGGATCGTTTGTCCAGTTGCGGTACATTGCTTCGGCGTCGCCCGGCACGAACCGCCTTAAAAGCAGCCTTTGCGTTTCCAGCCTTTGTGTTCCAAGATGATTCATCGCTTCATGCTCCTTTGAGGTGTTTACTGCTGTCCGAACCTTGCGCAGCTGTCCCGGATGACGAACTCCCATCCCGCGTCCACGCGCTTTTCTTCTCCGCTGAGCAGCAGCTTCACCGCCTCCGCCCCCAGCTCCTGCTGGCGGGTGTTGACGCTGGTGAGGGCGGGGGAGAGGTAGGGCGCGCAGAACAGGTTGTCGCAGCCTAAGACGGACAAGTCTTCCGGCAGGCGCAATCCCCGTTTCCGGGCGGCGGCCATACAGCCCATGGCGACCAGGTCGTTCAGCGCGATCACGGCCGTGGGCCAATAGGAAGGCAGGAGGGAGGAAAGCATTCCTTCCAGCGCCGCTTCGCCCGCCGCCGCTGTGCCGTCGCAGAACGCGCGGTAGGAAGCGATGCAGGGAAGCTGCGCTTCTTTCAGCCCTTCCATGTAGCCGACGTCCCGGCGTTGCTCGTCCTGGTCCGCCTCCGTGCCGCCGATGAAGGCTATCTTTTCATGCCCAAGCCCCACCAGATAGGAAACGGCCTGCCGCATGATTTCCGCCATGGGGTAGGTGATCGTCGGATAATCATAATAGGAAGGAACGCATCCGATCAGCACGATGGGCATGTATTGGCGCAGCTCCTTGAGCGTGATCTGCAGGCGCTCGTTCCTGTCGGGGGACAGGTATTCCACGCACACGATCAGCCCGTCCAGCCGCCGGTTGGCCACGGAAAGCGCGGGCTGCTCGTCGCTGATGCTGCTCCAGGGGAACAGGCTGATCAGATGGCCGTTGCGCCTGGCCTCGTCGTTGGCTCCGGTGAAGATCATGGCGTAGTTGGGGTTCAGCAGCTTCGGCAGGATCATGCCCAGCGTGTAGGTCTTTTTACTGGTCATGCCCTGGGCGATGACGCTGGGATGATAGTTATACCTGGCAATGGCGGCTTCCACCTTTTTTCGCGTAGCGGCGGACACGCACCCGCTGTTCCGCAAAACGCGGGAAACCGTGGTGATGGACACGCCCGCTTCTGCGGCGATATCGTAAATTGTGCTTTCGGAACCATTCACCTTGAGGCTCCTCCTTTTGCGAAAACGTTCTCATACTGATTATAACAGATTTTCCGCCGCACATCAAGAGAAAAATGAAAGCGTTTTCTAAAAAACCGGGGAACGAATCTGTCAGCTTGTGGAAATATGAATTTTTCAGAACATTTTAGAAAACTATTGACAGGTATATGGAAAAAATGTATAATGAAAGCGCTAACAATCACAACGCGCGGAGGTAACGATGATGAATTACCATGAGATCGCGGAAAAAGTGCTGGCAATGCTGAAGGCGGCGGACGGCAACGACCCTTCCAACGGCCATCTGACCATGGACAACTGGGAATGGCCCACCGGCGTGGCGCTGTACGGCATCTACAAGACCTATCAGCAAAGCGGCGATCAAGCGATCCTGGACTATCTCATCAGCTGGTACGGCGATATGCTGAGCCGCGAAGAACAGCCGCACCGGAACGTGAACACCGTCGCCCCCGTACTGGCCCTCACCTGCCTGTATGGCGAAACCCATAATCCCGACTATCTGCCCGTGATCGAAAGCTGGATCGACTGGGTAATGAAGGAAATGCCCCGCACCGAGTACGGCGGCCTGCAGCACTGCACGGTCTGGAACAAGCATTACCAGCAGCTCTGGTGCGACACGCTGTTCATGGTGGGCCTGTTCCTGGCCAAGGCAGGCAAGGTGCTGAACCGTCCGGAACTGATCGAGGAAGCGGAATACCAGTTCCTGATTCACATCCGTTATTTGCAGAATAAGGTCAACGGCCTGTTCTACCACGGCTGGACGTTTGACCGCCGCCACAACTTCGCCGACGCTTTCTGGGCCCGGGGCAACGCCTGGTTCACTGTCGCGGCCATCGAATTGTATGATATCACAAAACGTGATAACGCCGCCATGCGCATGATCAAAGCCGCCTGGCAGGATCAGGCCCTGGCCCTGTGGAAGTACCAACGGGTGAACGGCCTGTACACCACCCTCATCAACGTGGAGGAATGCTACTGCGAAACCAGCGCCACCGCCGCCATCGCTTACGGGATCCTCAAAGGCGTGCGCCTGGGCTGGTTGCCTCAGGAACAATACGCCCAGATGGGCCTGCTGGCCGCCAACGCCGTGATCGATCAGATTGACGAGACTGGCGCGGTGCAGGGCGTCAGCGGCGGCACCGGCATGGGCCACGACCTGGAACACTATAAAAACATCATCGTCACGCCCACTGCCTACGGGCAGGGCCTGACGTTCCTGATGCTGACGGAACTGATGATGGAAGAAAAGTGGTAAAAGCCCCTCCGCGGGCAGACGCTGCATAAAACAAACCGCCGACGAAGAAAGGATTATATCAATGAGCCAGGAAGCATTGAAAACAGCGCCTTTTAAGCGCAAAGTTCCATATGGCAGGAAGCTGCGCCTGGATATTTTGAGAAACAAATGGCTGTATATCATGCTGATCCCCGGCGTTGTTTATTTCCTGGTCTTCAAGTATCTGCCCATGTGGGGCGTCGTGATTGCCTTTGAGGATTATTCTCCCTTCCTGGGCCCGCTCAAGAGCGCGTGGAAAGGGCTGTACTGGTTCCAGCGCTTTTTCTCAACGAAGAAATGGATGACGTACCTGACGAACACCCTGGTGCTTTCGTTCATGAGCATCATCCTCACCTTCCCTGCGCCGATCATCCTGGCGCTGATGCTCAATGAAGTGCGCAATATCCATTATAAAAAAGTCACCCAGACGCTGCTGTACGTGCCGCATTTCATTTCCATCGTGATCGTGGTCTCCATCACCTATGTTATCTTCGGCGCGGACGGCATCATATACAAGCTGACCACGCAGATGCTGGGCCACTCCATCGACTACCTGGGCGATCCCAAGGTGTTCCGCTGGATGATCGTGGGGCAGGCTATCTGGAAAGAAACGGGCTGGGGCACCATCATCTTCCTGGCGGCGCTCACCAACGTGGACACCCAGCTGTATGAAGCTGCCATGATCGACGGCGCCAACCGCGCCCAGCGCCTGTGGCACATCACCCTGCCGGCCATCCGCTCCACCATCGTGCTGCTGCTGGTGCTGCGCATGGGCAGCGTGCTGGATACGGGCTACGAGCACCTGATCCTGATGAGCAACGCCCTGAACCGCTCTGTTTCCCAGACGCTGGACGTGTTCGTATATGAAAACGGCATCAAAAACGGTCAGTTCTCCTACACCACCGCCGTTGGCCTGATGAAGAGCCTGGTGTCCGTGATCATGGTGGTATCCGCCAACAAGATCGCGCACGCGCTGGGCGAAGAAGGCTTGTACTGAAAAAGGAGGCGGGCAGCATGGCAAAAAAGAAAAATGAGATCACGTCAGTGGAGCTCAACGGTAAAACCATTTCCGTCTCGTCCGGTCCTGTGGGCGTGTACCGCACAACGGGCAGCGTGATCTTTGATATATTCAATTACCTGGTGATCGGCCTGGCGGCGTTTACCACGGTGATGCCCATCATCTACATCATTTTCAACTCCTTCGCCACGGAGCTGGAATTGCAGACCCGGTCCATGTTCATCATTCCCAACACCTGGTCTACCGACGCGTATAAATACATCTTTGCGTCTCCCAAGCTGCTGCGCGCGTTTGGCAATTCCGTGTTCATCACTGTCTGCGGTACGCTCATCAACCTGTTTTTCACCGTCACCATGGCCTACCCGCTGAGCAAAAAGTTCCTGCGCGGGCGCAAATTCCTGCTCAATATGGTCATTATTTCCATGTTTTTCTCCGGCGGCATGATCCCGGGCTACGTGGTGGTTTCCTCGTGGCTGGGCATGCGCGGCACTTACTGGGCCATCCTGCTTCCTGGCGCGATTTCCGCTTACAATATGATGATCGTGAAAAACTTCTTCCAGGGCATTCCGCAGGAGCTGGAGGAAAGCGCCAACCTGGACGGATGCAATGACCTGGGTACCCTGGTCCGCATCGTGCTGCCCCTGAGCCTTCCCGTGCTCGCCACCTTCGGCCTGTTCTACGCGGTGGGCCACTGGAACAGTTACTTCTCCGCCATGATCTACCTGACCAACGATAAGATGTATCCCCTGCAGCTGATCCTGCGCAACATCATCGTTACCGCCGAGGCCGCCGCGGGCGATATGAGCCTGATGGATCCCAACTTCGTCGAGCCCCCCAAGCAGTCCATCAAGATGGCCGTTATCGTGGTGGCCACGGTGCCGATCATGTGCATCTATCCTTTCCTGCAGAAATACTTCGTCAAGGGCGTCATGGTGGGCGCGCTGAAGGGGTAAATGCTGAATCCCGGTTATCCGCGGCGCTGAAAGGCCGCTGAACGATAACAAATACAAAAAGGAGGCTTTCCCATGAAGAAAATCGTTTCCCTGTTCATGTGCATGGCAATGCTGGTTACTCTGGTCAGCTTTGCCGCTGCCGAGGATGAAATGACGCTTAAGGTCATGCTCCCCGACTTCTACTCTGACGCTGAATGGATGACCCTGGAAGACGGCAATCCCGTGCTGCAGGCCATTTATGAGGCCACCGGCGTGAAGATGGAAATCACCTGGGTTCCCAATTCCGGCTACGGAGAAATGACTTCCCTGACCCTGGGCGATCCCAGCAATATGCCCGAAGTCATGGTCATGCAGGGCCCGCGCGATGCCATCACCATTTCCTCCGCCCGCGCCGGCGCGTTCTGGGATCTGACGGATTACATCCCCCAGTACGCCAACCTGGCTGCCGGCCAGCAGTCCACCTATGACAACACCGCCATCGACGGCCGCATCTACGGTATCTACCGTGCCCGCGCCTATGCCCGCGCCGGTATCTATTACCGCAATGACTATGCCGCCAAGGCCGGCGTTGACGCCGTGCCCACCACCGTGCAGGAGTTCAAGGATTTGTGCATGGCCATGGCGAAGCTGGATGACGTGTACGTCATCAATATGTGCAAATACGTGGCCGGCACCATCGGCATCACCACCGTTATGTGCGGCGCTCCGTATCAGTATGGCGTGAATGCCGAAGGCAAGATCTATCCCGCCTTCGAAGATGAACACTTCCAGGAAGGCCTGGATTTCCTGCGTGACCTGTATGCCGCCGGCGGCATCGACCCCAACTTCATGACCATCGAATCCGGCAACTGGAACGACGCCGAACGGTCCGACCCGCCCAAGGCCCTCATGCGCCTGGACTGCCTGGACAACGGCTATCGTTACCAGGAATGGCTGCAGGAAAACATGGGCGCTTCCAACGTGCCCGGTGAAGAAATCGTTACCCTGCTCACCGCCCTGCCCTATGAAGAAGGCAAAATCCAGATCTGGCCCCAGAACACCGGTGCTTCCGGCGAAATCGTGATCACCAAGACCGTCAGCGAAGAAAAGCTGCCCAAGGTGCTTGCGTTCCTCGACTGGTGCAACAGCGCCGAAGGCCAGACCCTGCTCAACTGCGGCCTGGAAGGCGTGACTTACTGGATCCATGAAGACGGCTATCGCTACACCTATCCCGAAGGCGAAGAAACCAACTCCGCCCAGTATGCCACCTACACCAACACCGTGCAGCACAGCCTGAACCAGCTGGGCATGAACGTGAACGGCGACCTGACTCCCCCCACTGCCGCCACCACGCTGCGCGCCTGGTACAACCAGAACCTGATCGACAACGCCCAGTACGTTATCGCTGACCCCTGCCTGACCCTGGACAGCGAAACCAATACCCTCATGGGCAAGACCCTGGCTGACGACGTGGAGGCCGCTGAAGTGCAGTACATCGCCGGCAAGATCGACCTGGCCGGCCTGAAGGCTGCTTACCAGACCTGGTACGACATGGGCGGCGAAGACATCCTGGCCGAATACCAGGCTGCTTACGACGCTCAGAAGTAATTCTTCTCAAATACCCTTTGGGGCTGCCGCAATGGTTACAGGGCGGCAGCCCTTCTCTATGCGGAGGCACAGATGAATAAAGTATATACCTGCTATCCCGGAGGAACATTCAAGGCCCTCACCATGAGCTATGACGACGGGCGCACCTATGACCGCAGGCTGGTGGAGATTTTTAACCGATGCGGCATCAAAGGAACCTTTCACCTGAACAGCGGCTTTTTAGGGGACGAGCATCATATTTCAGCCGAAGAAGTGAAAACCCTGTACGTGGGGCACGAAGTATCCTGCCACACTGTCACCCATCCTACCATCGCCCGGTGCCCGCTGCCCGAAGTGGCCCAGGAGGTGCTGGAGGACAGGAAAGCCCTGGAAGCGCTGTGCGGTTATCCGGTGCGCGGCCTCAGCTATCCAAACGGCTCCCTGAGCAAAGAGATCGAAGCGCTTTTGCCTGCCTGCGGCATCAAGTATTCCCGGGTGGTGGGTTCGTCGGATTCCTTTGCCCTGCCGGAAAACCCCCTGCGCTGGCAGGCCACCTGCCACCATAACCACCGGCTGATGGAGCTGGGCGAACAGTTCCTGGACCTGTTCAAGAGGCAGTACCTGTACCTGATGTACGTGTGGGGACACAGCTATGAGTTCAACGACAAGGGCAATTGGGAATTGATCGAGGGCTTCTGCGAAATGATGGGCGGCAAGGACGATATCTGGTACTGCACGAATATCCAGTTCATCGACTATATGGAGGACGCGGCAAGATTGCAGTTTGCCGCTGACAATTCCTTCGTCCATAACCCCAATGCCCAGGATATTTGGATTGCCGTCAACGATAACGCCCCGGTGGCTGTCCCGGCGGGGAAAACCGTAACGCTTTAAAGGAAGAAAAGTATGAAAATTTATCAAGATCCCATCACCGGCTACGAGGTACGGAAATACACCGGCGGCCCGGAGCGGAACGCAAAGCTGTATTTCACCTGCGAGAACTTTTCTTTGGACGACAGGTATTTCTTCTTCATGAAAAATTCCATGCAGAAGGAGCTGGGCGGCGGGTGTTACAAGGCCGATGTGGAAACGGGCGAGCTGATTCAGGTGACGAACGATGATTTCCGGGGCTTTGCCACGGACCGGGAAAAAAACATCGGCTACACCTGCAAAAACAACACGGAAGTATTCGCGGTGGATCTGTCCACCAACGAGATGACCAAAATCGGCGATTTGCCAAAGGGCGGACAGATCACCGGACATCTGACCGCCGCAAACACGGGCCGCCTTGCGTGCAGCTATCACATGGCGAACAAGTATTACGCCCTGGTGATCCTGGATCCGGGGAAAGAAGCGGAAATCGTTTATCAGACCGACTACCGCCTGGGCCATGCCCAAATATGCCCCACTGACGAAAACCTGATATTTTATATCCACGAAACCGAAGGGGACGCGTTTCAGCGCACCTGGATGTTCGACGTGAAGGAGCGTTACGTCCGGCCCTACTATGTGGAGCATCCAAGCGAATGGATCACCCATGAGGTGTGGTCTTCGGACGGCAGTGAAATGGCTTTGATGAAGCTGGATCCCCCCGGGTTCGTGGACGGGAGCAAGGGCGAAACCCACACGGGACATATCATCATCGGCGACAAGGACGGCCGTCACTTCGACGTGGCTGCCGGCAGCACCCAATTGCTGCACCCCTGCCTGAGCCGGGACAGGAAATGGTTCTGCGCTGACCGCATCAGCTATCTGGGCACCCAGATCCAGGAGGGCGTGGTGCTGATCGAACGGGCCACGGGGAAAGCAAAACTCATCGCTTCCACCGGAACCTGCAAGACCGGCGCGGATCACCAGCACCCTTCCTTTAACCGGAAAGGGGACATGATCCTGTTCTCTAACCCCGATGAAAACGGGCTGGCGCAGGTATGTGTCATTGATTTGAAGCAGGTATGGAAGGATTGGTGAAGCAAATGTCGACCATTTGGATCATCGGAGATTCCACTGTGGAGGACAACCAGCCGCCCTTCCGGGGCTGGGGCTGGGCATTGCCCCAATACGTAAAGGAGGGCGTGGCGGTACGCAATCATGCCCTCAGCGGCAGGAGCAGCCGCAGCTTTTGGGAGGAAGGATTGTTTCAGCCTGTGTCGGAAGGGATGCGGCCGGGGGATATGCTGCTTATCCAGTTCGGCCACAACGACGAAAAGGACGACGAGCGCCACACCGACCCGGACACCACCTTCCCGGAATGCCTGATGCGCTATGTAAACGCGGCCTGGGAAAAGATGGCCCTGCCTGTGCTGATCACACCGGTGTCCCGCAGATTTTTCTCCGAGCCGACCAGCCTGATGTATACCCATGGGGAATACCCCAAGGCCATCCGCGATCTGGCGGAGAAAGAAGGCCTGCCTCTGTGCGACCTGGAAAAGGACAGCCGCAGCCTGTATTTATCGCTCGGCCCGGATAAAACGGCGGAGCTGTTCGTGCGCTTGGCCCCCGGTGAAAATCCCGATTTCCCCGACGGCCACGACGATAAGACACACTTTAACGCCTTTGGCGCGAAAAAGATCGCGGAGCTGGTGGCGGAAGAATTGAAGATGTGGAGTCGGTGCGCGGATTATCTGAAAGCATGACTTTGCAGTGGCTTCCGAATCGGAGGCCATTTTTATTTGCGGTAAGCAAAAAAGGATGATCTTGTTGAAAAGGCTGAAGGGTGCTATAATCATATTAGATTACTTGCCGGGAGGAACGGAGCATGCGCATCGTATTTGTGCGTCACGGAGAACCGAATTATGAAAAGGATTGCCTGACACCCCTGGGGCATCGCCAGGCGCTGGCTGCGGCAGAACGGCTGCGGGAGGAAGGGATTGAAGCGATCTATTCCTCGCCCTTTGGCCGCGCCATGGAAACGGCCCGGGCCGCCTCCGATCTGCTGAACATCAAGCCCGTTCATTCGCTGCAATTCATGCATGAACTGTACTGGGGCAGCGTGGACGGAAACCCCACCTTTGCCAACGGGCATCCTTGGGACATTGCCGATGACCTTGCCAGCAAGGGCTGGGATCTGACGCGCACCGACTGGCCGAGCCATCCGTATTTTGCCAATAACAAGGTCACGGCGGAAGCCGCCCGCGTAGCCCGCGAAACGGACGAATGGATGGAAACGCTGGGCTATGTGCGGGAAGGCGCATACTACCGATGCGTCGGCAAGGACGATCAGCAGCACACCGTGGCCCTGTTCTGCCATGGCGGCTCCTCAGCCGCGGCCCTGGCGCGCATCTTCAATCTTCCGTTCCCCTATATGTGCGGCGCGCTGCACCTTCCTTTTACTTCCCTCACCATCGTGCGCCTGAATAAAACCCCCGGCGGCAAATCCCTGCCCGTGATGGAGCTCATCGGCGACGGGCGGCATATCCAGGGAATCGAATAACCATCTGAATTTTGCAGGGCCGCGGCGGAATGAATCGCCGCGGTTTTTTATAAAAAAATCTGTGGCCAGGGGCTTGACATGGAGAGAAAAAGTGATACAATATGATTGAAGGTCAAAGAAAGTCAGAAATGATCTTCCATCAAGTTACATTTTCCCGAAAGGGGTTGAGCTTATGAGCAATAATTCTTACACCCAGAAATCCATGGAAACCATTCAGCTGGCCCAGCGTATGGCCCAGGAACGAGGCCACCAGCAATTGGAGCAGGCGCATCTGCTTTCCGCGCTGCTGAACCTGCCGGAAGGTTTGATTCCCCAGTTATTGGCAAAAATGAGCGTGGACGCTGACGCGCTGCGCCAAGGCACGGATGCCATCCTGCAAAAGCTGCCTCAGGTCAGGGGATTGTCCCGGGAGGAAGGCAAAGTCTATATTTCTTCTGATATGGACAAAGCGATGCGCGCCGCCAGTGACGAAGCGGCCCGCATGAAGGACGAATACATCTCCGTGGAGCATTTGTTCCTGGCCCTGATCAAGTGCGCCGATAAGGACGTAGGCGCGCTGTTCAAGCGGCTGAATATCACGGAAGCGGCGTTTTTAAAGGCGTTGTCCGCCGTGCGGGGCGCTGCGCGGGTCACCAGCGATAATCCGGAGGATACCTATGACGCCTTGGCCAAGTACGGCTCCGATCTGGTGGATATGGCGCGAAAGGGAAAGCTGGATCCCGTGATTGGGCGGGACAGCGAGATCCGCGACGTCATCCGCATCCTGAGCCGTAAATCCAAAAACAACCCGGTGCTGATCGGTGAGCCCGGCGTGGGCAAGACCGCTATCGCCGAGGGCCTGGCCCTGCGTATTGTGCGCGGGGACGTGCCGGACAGCCTGAAGGACCGTTCCGTGTTCTCCCTGGATATGGGCTCCCTGATTGCCGGGGCCAAGTTCCGGGGAGAGTTTGAGGAGCGTTTGAAGGCCGTGCTGGCGGAGATCAAAAAGAGCGAAGGCAAGATCATCCTGTTCATCGATGAGCTGCATACCATTGTCGGCGCGGGCAAAACTGAGGGCAGCATGGACGCGGGCAACCTGTTAAAGCCCATGCTGGCCAGGGGCGAGCTCCACTGCATCGGCGCGACGACCTTGGACGAATACCGCAAGTACGTGGAAAAGGATGCTGCCCTGGAACGCCGGTTCCAGCCGGTGATGGTAAACGAACCCACCGTGGAAGACACCATCTCCATCCTGCGTGGCCTGAAAGAACGCTATGAAGTGTTCCACGGCGTCAAGATTCAGGACGGCGCCCTGATTGCCGCCGCTACCCTTTCCAACCGCTACATCACCGACCGTTTTCTGCCCGACAAGGCCATCGACCTGGTGGACGAGGTCTGCGCCATGATCCGCACAGAGATGGACTCCATGCCCCAGGAACTGGACGAAATCCGCCGCCGCATCATGCAGCACGAAATCGAGGAGGCCGCCCTGAAAAAGGAAAGCGACCCGCTCAGCCAGGAGCGCCTGAACGTGCTGCGGAAGGAACTTTCCGACATGCGCGACCAGTTTCAGGAGATGCAGACCCGCTGGGAAAACGAAAAGAACGATATCGGCAAGGTGCAGAAGCTGCGCGAGGAAATCGAACGGGTAAACGCCGAAATCGACCGCGCCAAGCAGAAGTATGACCTGGGCAGAGCCGCCGAGCTGCAATACGGCGAGCTGCCGAAGTTGAAAGCGGAGCTGGAGGAAGCGGAAAAGGAAAGCCCCGTCAAGAATACCCTGCTGCGCGACAAGGTGACGGAGGAAGAAATCGCCCGCATCGTGGCGCGCTGGACGGGCATCCCCGTGAGCAAGCTGATGGAAGGAGAGAGGGAAAAGCTCCTCCGCCTGCCGGACGTGCTTCATAAGCGGGTCATCGGCCAGGACGAGGCTGTGGAAAGCGTCAGCGAGGCCATCCTGCGTTCCCGCGCAGGCGTGGCCGACGAGAACCGGCCCATCGGTTCCTTCCTGTTCCTGGGCCCCACGGGCGTTGGCAAGACCGAGCTGGCGAAAACCCTGGCCGAGGCCCTGTTTGACGATGAAAAGAATCTGGTGCGCATCGATATGACGGAATACATGGAGAAATTCTCCGTGTCCCGCCTCATCGGAGCGCCTCCCGGATACGTGGGCTACGAGGAGGGCGGCCAGCTGACCGAGGCCGTGCGGCGGCATCCTTACTCGGTGGTGCTGTTCGATGAAATGGAAAAGGCGCATCCCGATGTGTTCAACATCCTGCTGCAGATCCTGGATGACGGGCGGGTTACCGACAGCCAGGGCCGCACGGTGGATTTCCGCAACACCATCCTGATCATGACCAGCAATTTGGGTTCCGCCCAGATTCTGGACGGTATTGACGCCAACGGCAGCCTCTCCGAAAGCGCCAAAGCGGCGGTGCAGGCACAGCTGAAGACCGCGTTCCGGCCCGAGTTTCTGAATCGAATTGACGATACCGTCATGTTTACCCCGCTGACCCGCGAGCAGGTGCGCTCCATTGTCGATCTGCTGCTGAACAAGCTCAAGAGCCGTCTTAAGGATAAGCAATTGTCCCTGCGGCTTACCGAAGCTGCCTTTGACCGCCTGATGGATCAGGGCTATGATCCCGTATACGGCGCGCGGCCTATGAAGCGCGTGCTGCAGTCCAAGGTGGAAACGCAGGTGGCTCGGAAGCTGATCGCGGGCGATGTCCTGCCCGGGCAAACCATCGTGGTGGATGCCGACGCAGCCGGCGGCTTTACCGCGAAAGCGGAATAATATGCTGCTCCGGAATGGAACAAAAAACTGCCGATCCTCCTTCCTGCAGGAAGAAAAAGGCAGATGACACATGATTATCAACTGTAATCAAACCGCACCCAATAGCAATGAAAAAATCCCGGAAACCCGCGTAATTGCTGGGCTTCCGGGATTTTGCTGTTTATTCCCACTCTCTCAGACTTAACATATTCTGTATAATTTCTGCGTGTCTGATTCCAGGCGGTGACTCTGATTCTCTGTGGTATTCCTATTCTTCTGCCTATCCAGCCTTTGGTTATCAAAATGTTATCATGGTGATAACCGTAGGACGAATCGCTGATGCATATTACGGACTGAGAAGGCCGCTTGCACGGACTTTTAGGGCCACCATCACGGAGAAATAAGGCCACCCTGTCGGAGAAAAAAGTCCACCGTAACGGATCAGAAGGCCAGTACTGCATCTTGACAGGATTGCATGA
>JAFZOG010000085.1 GCA_017550745.1 Clostridia bacterium
AGCTGATTCTGAGATGATTTTTCGTCAGGCAAGGCGCATTTCCGCAGGAATACTGGCGGTATTTCAAGGAAATGCAACGCAGCATGACGGAAAATCAACCAGAATTCAGCCTTTGAGCGGCAGTGTGAACACTCCCTAAATCGCGCCTAAAACATTGAATCTATTGCGTTTCTCCGCGTGTTGACAAGGGTTGTCTCCCCTCAAAAGAAGCCTTTCATGTTATCCGCAATTTCCGCGCAGCGGTTCTCCAGCGCAAAATGCCCGCTGTTCACCGGAACGATCTTCGCATCCGGTACATCCTTCCTGAAAGCCTCCGCCCCGGCCCAGATGAAGGAAGGGTCATCCTTGCCCCAGATGGCCAGCAGCTTAGGTTGATACTCCCGGAGGTATTGCTGAAATACGGGATACAGCTTCACGTTGTTTTGATAGTCGAAAATCAGATCGGACTGCTTTTCCGCATAGTCCGGGATCGTGGACGCGTAATAGAGATCGAGGGAGTAACCGTCGGGAGATACGGAGCCGGGCTCCGTGCCGAAGGTGTACTGTCCGATGACGGTTTCCTTCGCAAAGGCGCTCTTGTACTGCTCCCGCTTATCCACCGTGGGGTTGCGCCAGTATTCGGCGCGGGCTTCCCATTTTTTTCCCAGCCCTTCTTCATAGACGTTCCCGTTCTGGCTGACGATGCCCAGGACGCGCTCCGGGTGCTTTACCGCAATGCGGAAGCCGATGGGCGCGCCGTAATCGAATACATACATGAAAAACCGGCGGACGCCCAATGCATCCAGAAACGCGTCCATGACCTCCGCCAGATGGTCGAAGGTATAGGCAAACACGCTCCGATCCGGGCTTTCCGACTGCCCGAAGCCGGGATAGTCCGGCGCGATCAGATAAAACCTGTCCGCCAGCATGGGCATTAGGTCACGGAACATGTGGCTGGCAGACGGGAAGCCGTGGAACAGTACCATCACGGGCTTGTCCTTCCCGCCGCATGTCCGATAGAAAATATTGATCCCTTTAGCGTTCAAAAAGCGGTATTCCATCCTGTTCTCCTCCCGGCCAAGCTATTTCTTCATCACGAAAGATTTGTTGTCAATCGCCCGCATAGTCGCCAGAATGCCGTCCAGATGGTCGAATTCATGCTGGATCAATTCTGACATATCGTCGTCCATTCGCTTTTCCTGCGGCTCCCAGTGCTCATCCCGATACCGCAGGATGCAGTGCCGATACCGGCGCACGCGCACCAGCAGCTTCGGGAAGGACATGCAGTCGTCTATCAGCTCCATCATTTCATCGCCGATGTATTCCAGCGTCGGATTGACGATCACATAGGGCCTGTCCGTCAGCATACAGATCAGCCGTTTTCGGACGCCGATCTGCGGCGCGGCGATGGCTCTGCCAAAGCCATAGTCCCGGCGGATACCCCGGATGCAGTCAAACATGTCGGTGAAAATGGGACGCAGGGATTCAAGTTCCTCGCGTTTCACTTCTTCCGACACTTCGTACAGTTCCGGATCGCCAAGCAGCAGGATTTCTCTTTCCATAACCATTTGCTTCTCACATTTCTCGTTATTATATGGCTCGAAAACCAAGAGCTGCGAAATTATCTCTCCAATCCCTTTTGGTTTTTGTATCTTTTCTCAGTTTCTTTACTCCTTATGAGTTTAGAAACACACTCTTGTATTACGCGTCACTCGGGAAACAGGAAGCCGTCCAGGGAGAGGAACGGGGAGCAGCTGAGTTTGCTGTCCTGTGTCAAATAGAAGAAAACAACGCAGTAATCCTCCGGATTTTCCAGGGGTTCCAGCGCTAATTGAATATTCGGTCTGCCCAGATACAGCACCTGGTATTGGGAATATTCCGCCATGCCATCGTCATCGTTAATGAAATGGACCACCTGCTGCGGCGTTGAATCGGCGGGCAGGAAGTACATTTCCTGATGAAGGCTTCCTGCCAGAGAAGCGTAGGACTGCTGCGATTGCTTGTAGGATACGAGCTGCGCTTCACCGTCCTGCTTGTTATAATTTATTTCGACAGCGTATACCGCGTGACCCAGCACAGTATTGGGAAATACAGCGGAACTGAGGGAAAGCATATTGCTCGTTTGATAGAAATTGACCGTATCCTGGCCATTGACGATGCTGGTGACCGTGAGGGGGATGGATTCCCCGTTCGCTTGAATCACCATCCGCACGGCGGGCAGGACGGCGGCAGCCGACTGTCCGTCCTCCGCTACGGTCAGTTCCCCGACGGCTTCATAGGCCAGCCATTCCCGGCCATCCTTAAAGGAAAGCCCGGCCTGGCTGGTCACAGAGGAAACCATATTCTCAATATTTAATGCTGCCAGCTCCGCGTCAGAACGGATTTTTCGCATAAGGATGTAATATCCTTGGGCGATTTTTTCATGTTCCGGCGCCTGATATACCAAGGGTAATTCCCTGTATTCGAAGGAATCAGGCAGCAGCACAGTTTCCTGTACCAGAGCGGCATCCGTTTCCTTGGGCAGCGGACGCCCTGCCGTAACCATAAAATCTTCCGCCGGCGCGGTGGCTTCGAATCCATCTGAAAGAGGCGCAGCTTCTTCTGTGACGATTTCGACAGCGTCAAAGTAAACGCTGTTATATGGGTTTCCTTTTTCTGCCAGATATACATGGAAGGACAGCTTGTTCATTTCCTTCTGTTCCGGATCCGTAGGCGATACCGATACATAGAAATACCGTTCCGAATGGGGTTCAATCGCGGCGAGCGCGTTCATTTCCAGGGGCCAGGGTTCCTTCTGAATACCAAATGTGCGGTTGCGGTCGTTCCGCACAGAGGAGGTTACATCGTCCGTTTTTCCAATACTGGCTTTCATACCGTCGAACGCTGCCTGGCCAAATTTGGCCTCCCAGGAAATGTCAGTTTTGTTCACGCCGTGCAGGAACATGACAGCTTCTCTGCCTACGATATAGAAGCCCTGCAAATACACTTCACATCCTTCATAGGAGAACAGGAGCTTTTCGGTAGCGTTGTCCAGCATGCCATTCTCCTTGCCATAATCCACCAGGTCCTGGGAGGGGAGGGCATCTGTTTCGCTGTAGAAGCTGGTCAAGGGCACATCCATTTCAAAAAAGACAGGAATACGGTACTGGATATGGGTTTCGCCATCCGACACCTTTCTGATTAACAAGGTCCCTGAGACGGATTTCAGGACAACGTCCGGCATGATCGCAGTTATGTCGCCATACCGCAGGTCGACGTTGAGGATTCCTGTTTCTCCCGGCGCGATGCTTTGCCGCCCGGAGCTGTTGGCCTCGCCGGTTCCACGGGTGTTCATGGTAAAATTGTTTTCGAAAGAAACCTGATTGATTTCCATGTTTATCAGATTCATGCTGACGTCGCAATCGGTATTGTTGGTCATAGCGATATTCAGAATGATTCTGGAATTTGCCGCGACGGAGGCTGGCTGCACCGTGGTATAGCAGGATATGCCGACATCCTTATCCTGAAAGGCCGGAAACACGAAAGGAATGTCTGCGATGATATCCTCCCGCTCAGGCGCGTCTGCTTCATGGAAAGCTGCATCTAAGGGAAACATGGGTTCCAATGCGAAGCCCACTTTGAAAAACTCTCTCGTACTGACATTGATCGAATTCAGGGTTCCGGTCATGGTTCGAATACTGTCATCCCCCTTTAGCCCCGCCAGGCTTTCCTGATCCAGGAAAACAATCACGCTGCCTGTTTCATCCGGCAGCAGGCTGTCACGCTGATAAAGCACGCTGTAGGCATCGGGAATCGGCTGGCCATTGACCTCAATATCCGAAACAATGTAGCTTTGTTCCGCCTCGGAATCGTTTAAAACATTCAGAATGAAAGCAATGGTATTGGTATCCCAAAGGCCCATGGCATCCACTTCGAAGAGATAAGGCGCGTCTTCTCTCAGGTTGGGAACCGCGTCATAATATGCCACACCGCCGCCAATGGGCACCAGTTCGGTCATGTACACGTTGCCCTGCGTATCGGTGATTTCAAAGGCCGCGTACAGGCTTTCCTCCAAGGATGAATTGGGAACGAAGCTGAGAAGAAAGGAGGTGTGGTCCAAATCCCTGCGCGCTTTCCATTGGGTGTCGGTATGAACGTCCTGATCCCAGGCGTTAAAAGCCAGGTATTCCCCGATGCTGTTGACGGTAGGATTGCGGTACGTGTTTTGGAAGGTGATGCCGGCATACTGGGAAAGGTCCACGTCGGCACGGTGGGTATAAGCGTCCATCAATTCGTCATATACCGCATAATCCTTCAGTACCAGCTGGCCGCTGGCATGATCCAGCCTGTATTCAGCCACGATTGGCTTTGCCGGGCGCGTCAGGCTTTCATCAAAGGGATATAGATTGACCATATAGGTCCCATCCTCGGTCATCTCATAGGAGATGGCCCCGGAAAGGTCCCCATACCCCGCTTCATTCAGCACTTGCAGGGTTGTACCGTCATAGGAGGCAGTGAGACGATTGCCCTGAATGGTGACATCCGTCGTATTGTATACGCTGAATAACGCTGCGTCCGCCGGATCATACAGGCTTCGCGCCAGCACCATCAGCCGGGCGCTGCACAGATTGTCAGCCTGCTCCTGAGAAATGGCCAGGGTGATCTTCCTGCCGGATTCCGACACCAGGAAATCCTTCAGGCTGTCCCACCGCGTCAGATGTTCGCCGGTCATGATGCGGCCATAGGCATTCACATAGGCGGTATAGCCCTGGCAGAAATTCAGCTGTTCATAGGTATCTTTCCATTCGCTGCTGAATTTACTCTGGTTCCGGTAGGGATGATAAACGGATAATCCGCTGCTGCCATCCACGTTGGAGCGGTGATACACCACAACTTTCTCCACCGCGTCCCGCACCGCCCGGGCCAGAGAGGAGTTTTCCTGGGCATAGCTTTCGCTGAGGGACACCACATCCACCAGGTCGTAGCTGTTGGTTCCCGCGATGTCTTCCATCCCCTTGCCGAAGGACGTGGCCTTAATACGCAGCTTGGAGATGGCGGAAAAATTCTCTGCGCTGATCTTCCCCGCCAGCTGCCCATACATGACATCCATGCTGTCTTCGATGTCCTTTATTCGAGATAGATCCATGCATGCGAGCGTTAAATCTATGCCCGGTTTCTGGGGAAAAGAAAAATAACTGTCAATAATCCTTTTGCCTGTTTCCGCCCCGCTGGCATCCTGCTCGATTCCGGACAGGAAAGCATAGTTCCATCCTGATACCGGCTCCTCCGCCTGGGAGGCGATCATGTATTCCGCATACGGGGCCATTTTGCTGGCCACCTCCACGGAGCTCATCAGGCAGGCGTCAAAACCGATCCAGGACAGCTTCCGTTCGCTGAAGGGACTGTCGGCCAAGGCTTTGGACAGTTCGTCCAGCGTCAGGTGATCCCCGTCGCTCAGCTCATCCCAGCATACGCCGTTCACCGGCCCGCCGCCGTGATCCCAGATGATCAGGGCGTATTCCTCGGCCGGCGCGCGCTCAACGCAGGCTGCCAGGAATTGCGACAGCGTGGCGGGGTTGCCCATATTTTTTTTCCCCCCGCCCGCCTGAATGGGCCGGTACCCGCTGGCGGCCCCAAAAGGAGCGCGGCCCAGTTCCTTTATGGTTGTTTCCTCCGCCTTGAATTCACTGGCCCAGGCGGACGAACCGCCGCCCATGACCAAAACGGATACCTGGCTGTAATCCAGCTCCGCCTTCGCGATTTCCTCCAAATCCGCGCTGGCGGATCCATAGTTGCTTTCCAGGTTGCTGCCGCACAGATAAATCATCACCGTCAGCTTCCGGGCAGCGGTTTCCGCCTGCGTTATGCAGAAAAGCCCTGCCGCGAGGAAGAAAACCATGATCCATAACAAAGTTTTTTTCATGCAGATGCTCCTCTCGGATAAGTCGGATTTGTTGATTTCATTGTATCATGACCGGAAACGGTTTGCAATCATCAGCTTTTTCATAAAAGCGTCCTTTCATCCTGCCTGCCAGCCCGGATCGCTTCGCGCATTGGAGCAAACAAAAAGCTGATATAGCCGCCCGCATCTATCTGCCAGATATGATCGTTTTCCCTGAAATGGGCAAATAAGGTGCGGGCTTCTATATCAGTTTAGCTTATGCTACACTTTTAGGCATCCTCAGGGCCACGTGCCCATCGGAATAAGAATACTCAAAATACACACAGATTTCACCGATTTCGGTTGCGGGCCGAAGCGTGACTTTCAAGGCCCGGTCCAGGGGAAGCACAATACTGCGGCCGGCGCATTCCTGGCTCTCCACCAGCCCTTTTTCGTCCATAAACGTGAAAAAAGAGTGATACAAAACGGCTTCCGAAAACAGATCCAGCGGACAGTTCACAAATTCGCCGTCCAATTCAGGGGAGTGAACGATCATGGAGAGGAACGCCGGAGTTTCGTAATCTGCTTCCAGATGGAAGGAAAGCTCAGCAAAAAAGATGGGTTCACCGGACAGGACAACGCCCGATACGCTCCAGGACAAGGCATCCTCCCGCACGTTTTCTTCCGTATAGAGGGGAAAAGCCGGGGCGGAGGAGAAGGTGACGGCTTTGCCGCTGTAGATCGCCTGAACGCCGCCTGACGCATCCACAGAAACAGGAACCGAACAGAAGGGCATATAGAAATCCTCGCCTTCCTCCTGTACATGCACACAAAGAACGGCTTTTCCGGAATCGAACGACTCCGCTTCCCGGGGTGACAGCTGATCCGTCAGCAGGATACAGCTTCCGCCGGAGGCTGTACCATTTACCGCTTCTTCCATGAGCAGCGGTTCCTGGCTGGCCTCAGCGAAGGAGGCGGCTGCCAGCCGGCAGCCATCCGATGAAAACCTTAGCGTGCAGGGAGAAGAGATGACGCTTTCGCACAGGAATCGGAAAGAAACGGAATCGATCGGCTCCTCCGGGTGATCCGGGCGGAGGACGATCTCTGTTTCCAGCGCTTCGCCTTCCGCCAGATGGATTTCAGCACTGCCCCAGCCGTTGCCAAAGCTGGCGGGATAACCGTTGACTTTGGGAGCCAGGATGATCAGATTTCGTTCTGCCTGGGCCGTATTTTCACAGACCACCAGGAGGCGGACCTCTCCCGCTTTGTTCTCTGCCTGCGCCAGCCGCACCCGGAGGAAGTTTTCCTCAAGGACAACTGACTGCTCCGCGGCGGCTGGTGTGATGAGCAGGCAGAGGATGAGCGCCCATGCAAGAGATTTTTTTAGTTTTTTTCCTGCCATCATGCCTCCTCACTGCCTGAGAAGTCCGCTTTCACACTCCCATCGACGTACAAATGCCCGAGGATTTCCCCTGTGACGGCATTGATGACCTCTAACGCAAAGCTGATTTCCTGCCCATCCAGCTCCTGAGAGAAAGCTTCCAGGGGAATGGTGAAGCTCATGGGCTGTTCTTCCGCAGCGATCTGATCATTGATGACAGTGCGCACCAGGCCCCAGTTCATGCCCATGCCATACACCGTAGCAGTAATATCAGCCATCGGCTCATGATTGACTTGTACGTCGACCACGTTGAGAATGACTTCTGCTTCATCCTTGGAGGAAACGACGGCGGAAACCCGATAGCTTTCTCCTTCCTTTTTTCCTTCCAGGAAGTGCAGTTCAACGGTTTCGATTTCGTCGTTATTGACGCTCCATGCGGCTTCCCAGACGGGAGCCTTCAGGGGGAGCAGCTGGCTGCTGTAACGGTTGTTCTGGCTGTCGGTCACCTGGAAAGCAATGTACAAGTCCTCCTCCGGCTGCTGATTGCCGACAAATTCAAAATGCCAGGTATCGTCAATAGCGGCGCTCCATACGTCCGGCTCGCCGGCGGATTCCCAATCCCAGAAGGAAGGCAGCGCGCCTTCAGCCTCAGGCAGCAGGCGGGAAACGCTGAAAATACGTACAGCGGAGTAATCCGTGAATTCCATTTCATAGGCAGGCGTATAGAACCCGGATTCCTCCCTGACCTCCACGTTCACGGGAACCAGGCGTTTGCCATCCGCGTCCAGCTCGCAGGCAATCCTCACCTGCTGGGAGAAAGGCTCGCCGTAGTCTGTCTGGCCGTCCAGCCCGGCAGAGATGCAGTACAGCCCGTTATTCCCCCTGGTGTATTCGATCACGCCGGAAAGCAGCCGGCCGTCCTGGCTCACAGCATAGAGGGAAGCATGCTCAAACTCGCCCTTCAGGATGTTATTCTGGTCAATAAAGTGTACGGGTGGAGCGGCGTTTACGAATTGATAAGCGCCATCCGCAGTTTTGCAAAGCACCAGCAGTTCCGCAGCGCCGAAGTGGTCCAGCTGCTCCTGGGTTAAGGCAAGGGAGACGCTGCTGAATTTGGATTTGTCAGCATCCTTTGAGATGGCCATATTCGCATAGGAAGCATAAGGCTCACTCAGGAGCATTTCTGTGAAGCGGTTGATATAATCGGTATAGCCCTCGGAAAAATGCAGGTTATTATAGCCGGGCAGAAATACTTCCGCCGCTTTTTTATTGACGAAAGGATGATAGACCGTCAGGCCGGTGCAATCCGGGTCGGCGTGGCAGTAAACTGCCTCACCCAGAGCGCTGATCACTGCGTCCGCCTTTTCTTCGTCGCTGTCGCGGTAAGCGTTTACCAGACTGCCCAGGTCTACCAGGTCATAATACGAGTCTTCATCATTGTCGCCAAGGCCGAAGGAAATGGTATTCCGCCGATTTTTGGACATGGCGGAGAAGCTGATCTCATCCAGATTGACGGAAACAGCGGGGAAGAATTCATCCATAGCCTGCAGGAGCCGCTGCATCCCGCTTAGGTTCACCGCTGCGAAGGCATTTAATTCCGAGGCTTTCTGTTTTTGTATGATTTCCCCATTCTTTGCGTAGGAAAGATCCACCATGCGTTTCGCCGTTTCCCATGCGTCCTCGTCGTTTTCCATGCCGGCGAGCCAATCATAGCTCAGGCCGTAAATGCTGTCCTCGCCTGCCACCATGTATCTGGCATAGGGAACAAGGGCGTTGGCTACCTCCGCGGAGCCCATGAGACAGGCATGGAAGGCCAGAAGATCCAGCGGCTGATCGGCAAAGGGGCTTTGCGACAGCGCTTCGCATAATTCGGGAATGGTCAGCGTATCAGGCTTAAACAGAGCGTCTTGGCAAACACCTTTGTTCGGCCCGCCGCCGTGATTCCACAGCACCAGATCGTAGCGTTCGGCCGGATACCTGTCATAGCAGACATTGAGAAAATTCACCAGGGTATCCTTGTCGCCCATGGAGGAAAGCGGGAAGGTGTCAGCCACCACCGGACGGCGTTCTTTCTCGTTAAACTCCACCAGCGTCAATTGCTTCACATCATAACCGTAGGACCAGTTTACACAGCCGCCGGCCAGGATGACCACGTTCACCTCTTCCTTATTGAAGCGGGAATTCATGATGTCCCCTAAGCATCCCGTTCCCTGGCGCCCTACCGATTCCAGGTTGGTGCCGCACATATAGATCATTACGGTGTTCTTTTTTCTGGGCGTTTCCGCATGAACTGCGGGCAATACCGCCGTGAACAGCATGAAAGCCAGAAGCAGCGCCGTCATTTTTTTCATCTTCATAGAAGAGCGTCCTCCCATTGTCTGTCTTTTGAAATTCCCTGTCCGATGCCGGACAGGGAATTTCCTTGGGTGTTTTGATGGCAGCGCTTAAGCTGTTGCCATCAAAAAGACGATAAAAAAGTATCGCTTAGCCGAGGGAAAAAGACGAACCTCGTCTGCAGCTTGCGCGTACTGCGGGCAGCGCAGCGCTGCCGGGTTGATTCTGGATCAGGCGAAAATAATCAAGTTGGAGAGCAGTTCCACCATATCCTCCAGCAGGGTGTCGGGCAGGTCTTTTCCGTATGCCCTCGCCATGATATACTGGCCGCCCGCTACAGTGATCAGGATATTGTCGTCGAAACGCATCCAAGTGGTGGAGCCGGCTTCAACGAGGTCGTTGAATACCACGTCTTCAGAAGCCGCAAACACTTTGGCATAGGAGTTGATGCGATCCTTGGTCATGGTGTTGAGATTGCCCACGCGGGCGGAAATGGCGTCACTGCCAATCGTGCTGACTCCAATCCAGGTGTTGTCCAAGTCGTTGATGAACATCAAGTGAATGTTATCCTCAATCATATCCTCAATCAAACCGTCAGGATCCTTGATGCGGATGAACCCGAACATGGAGGCTTCGAAATCCTGTGTCAGGCAGGTGAAGCCATTGGGCATGTTCATGATGAGCACCAGGTTTTGTTGAGTTTTCACGATGTTCATGCTCCCATTGACCGATACCATGTCCGTAGAACCTTCGCCATAAGCCTTTTCCCGCATTTCAATCGACAGGGAACGGCTCTGGGGCAGCGTGACCTCAACATCCCCCAGGATGACGAACTGTTCTTCCTTCACTTCGTATGTTTTGCCCTCCTGAAGCGGTTCGGCAGGTTCGGTTTCAAGCGCTCCGGCGCTTTCCAGGTTCGTCTCTTCCGCAAAGGCACAAATGGCAGTCATGAGCATGATCAAAGCAAGTGCAATAGAAATGATTTTTTTCATAGTCCTTTTCCTTTCTGTTCGACGCGCGGCTGGCTGAGGGCAGCCGCAAGGTTTGGTAAACGTCCCCAGGATACGGCGTCCGCTTGTCAGCGGAAGGGGGCGGCAGATTACCTATACTGTGTGAAACTGCCGCTCCAGGTGCAATTAAAGCTGTCATCACAGGAATAGGTGCCTGTTTTCAGCCCTTGCCTTCCGTTCCAGGTAAAGCTCTGTATTCTGGTGCCTAAGGGGGAAACGGAGAACTTGTTAAGCGTTCCGAAATCACCCTTGAGCAGGAGATCGCCATCCATGTAAACACGCAGCGTGAAATTCCTGAAGTTCTCAACGTAATAGCTGGTGTTCAGATTCACGAAATAGCCTTCGACCGTCACAGAATCGCTGGTCACCTTAATTACGGTGGGTACAAAGTGGATACGGTCAGACACCGTGTCAGCGAAAGCAACGGAAGCGCTGCAAATAAGAACCAGAGTTAATCCAAGAGCAATCAGTCTTTTAGCCATTATGTGCTCCTCCTGTCATGTATGGTTGAAAAAGGATATATGAATTACGATTGTCTTCGCCTGGCGAAGAGTGGAAGAATGGGATGGATACCGAGCTGTTTCGTTAACCACCTCGCTTTTGCGGTTGATAAGGAATTGCGCGTTGAGATGCTTATTCAGGTACTCAGCGGCCTGACTGCTTCATGGGAAGCGCCTGTTGAAATGGATATTTGCATGCTGTATCATTTCTTCTCATCATTCGGTCAGGACGGCGGAGTTTTATTCTTCTGGATAATCAGCTCCCTCCTGATATCATATTTTTTACCAATTATACCACAATTCTCTTTTTTTGTCTATCGTTTAGATTGCAAAAACTGGAAAGCTCAAATGCTTTTCGCAATACGATTCTGGCCTTAGACTGGCGGCTCTTTGTCTTATTCCCACCCCCGGAAGCTTCATTCCGGTGGGGCTGGAAACCTTTTCTAACAGGCGGAACCCGGATCACCCGGCCGCCGTGCCCAGGAGCATGACACCGATGTTCACGGCCGCGCCGATGGTGAAATAGGTCCTGATCTTCTTGGCGTTGGCCCATGCCTCATCGGTTTTACCTGTCTCGATGGCCGCTTTCATGTTGTTATAGGGTCCATAGGATAGTGCGCCCCAAAGAACACCCAGAAAAAAACCGGCAATGGTGAGAAAACGATAGGTACTTTGCTTCGGCATTGATAATTCCTCCTTACTGTTGTTTGATTTGGCTGAATGTGCATCGTTAGGCTGGCTGCTGTGTTCACTTTGTTTGTTTTTTCATTTGCTCACCTCTTTTTCGTCCCGATCATATCATGGAGCCGGGCGGCTTTTTGCATCCCGTTTCCGAGGCTTCACGGCCGCTTTGGATCCTTACAGCGGCAGTATAGCATCGGATAAAGCGCGGAATTGCGTTTTGTTTCCGGAACCGCTGCGTCAGGCGCATGCCCAGCAGGGCAGAGGGATGTCGTTTACCCCCAAAGTCCCTGTCCTGTCAAATAAAAAGGTTCTTCACGGAAAGATAGGGAAAAAAAGTGAGCCTTGATTGCCATCTTGAGCGGAGTGGAGCGAGAGCGGAACGGAGTCGAAAGATCTGTAGGTTGGCTTAACGATTCACTGACAGATCCCTCGACTAAGCCTCGCCTCTGGCTCGGCTTCGCTCGGGATGACATCGTAGGGTTGCAGTTTGATGGAACATTTCCCTATCAATTCGTGAAGAGCCAATAAAAAAGAGAACCGGCCAGGTCTGGCCGATCCTCCCGCATAAAAATATAGGATCCTTTGTTACGATGCAGCCCGCTGTGCCCGACCGGAATGTACGGTGCAACAGGAGAGGCAAGGGCTTAATTTAGCAAGGAGCGCTGAATTATTCAGCTTCGTCAGAAACGGAAGAACCGTCGGTAAAGATGGCGGACAGGAAGCGCTGCACGTTATCGTCCACAAAGATGCTTTCATCGGCGCACAAGCAATACAGCACCATCCAATCGAAGGGGATCCTGGAATCCAGCGGAGCGAAGCCGCAGTCGTTCAGCATGCAGGTGATGCGGAACAGCGCATCCATGAAATAGTTTTCTTCGTCTTCGTCGGAATAATCGCCATATTTGCTTTCTCCGCCGTCGCAGGCAAGGAACAGCAGGATGAGCACCTTTCGGGTCACGTCAGTCTGCCGGTGCATCATGCGGGAGAGAACGATTTCGTCCGGCCAGTTTTCTCGGATATCCCGCTGGATGGCCAGCAGCGCAGCGTTCTCCATTTCCTTATGCTTCTCTTTGATGTCCCCTGCCTTGGGAATGAAGTTTTTATACATATAGGTGCACACGATTTCCTTCACCGGCATTTCCCGCGCGGCTGGAAGGAAATCTCCGCTGTCCGGCAGTCCCAGGAGCTGTAAAAATTTCATAAACAGGTCGTATGCGGTGTTATGAAGCTTGCCGAGCTTCTCCCAGTTTTTTTCAAAAAAAGCTTCCAGTTCCTTTTCCGTGTGCAGAGGCAAAGCCTGGAGCTTGATGACCTCGGTTAGGACGGCTTCGGGTTTTCCGGGGCTGTAAGCCTTGCTGTTTTCTTCCAGATTTGATATCAATCCACAGGCTTGCTGATAAGATAGGTTGTTTTTCAGCCCAAAACACCAGATGATGTCCTCCGGGTCGCGCCAATGGAATCGTTCCCCTGTGAGGCGAATCAGCATCTGATCTGCTTCCTCCACCTGCAAATGCAGGCTGTAGCACAGCTGAATGGCGGTTCTCTTTCCGATATACTGCACATTGTCCTTCATCCACATGCGCACCTTGCGTTCTATGGAGTCAGGCTTGGCCTTGAGGTCGCTCTGACACAGCAGATCCACGAGGCGCTTTTTTAAAACGCCTTCATTTTCCGCGTCTGCGCCACAGTACCGGGCTAAGGTTTCTTTGGCAGTGCGGATATGGGCGTTCTGTTTTAACTGTTCAACCGCTTCCGACAGCGTCAGCATCTGCGACGATGCTTCCTGAAACATCCACTGGGTCATGCCAACTGCGCTGAAATCAAGCAACCTCTATCCCTCCTGAACAGGCCTCCAGAAAACTATGGCTGGCGCAGCCTTTTTTATAGTATACCATATCATCCCATTTTTCGACAACTGGGGAAGAAAAAATATCTGTATTTCAGGTTACTGCTCAGCCACCCCTGGAGAACCAACGAAGAAACGGAACAAGAGGGGGATTGTCAAGGGATTCTCCCCTTGACTGAAATCCGCAGCGGCGGCGTGTACGGCGCGAGGACGGAAAATTTCTGTAAGGAGCGTAGACGACTGAAAGAAATTTTCCGTCCTTGCGGTTTTTCCGCCCGGAAATCCCAAAGGGATTTTAGGAAAAACCGTAGGGGGTTTCCGAAAGGGGGAAGGATTCCCCCTTTCGCGTTACTACGAAGCCGAAGGCTGAGTAGTAACTATTTCAGCGTCGGGCAGAAACCATATTGCATAGCGTGGATAACTATGATAAGATGAGTTCAAGCGATCCATGGGGTTGAGCGCCATGAAAGCATAGCTGAAAAAGCCTTGGTTTTCCTCCGCCAACAAAAGCATAATTGGCAGTGGGCGTGACAGAAAACCAGAAACAGAGGGAAGAACACGATGGATGATCGTAAAGCACTGCCGGAAGGAACCGTATTGAAATTTCCCGGAATGGAATGTGCTATTATGAACGAGGTCGGGCGCGGCTCCAACGCCATTGTTTATCGCGGGCGTTATGCGGACACCTTTCACCAGACCTTGAACCATTATGTGCTCATCAAAGAACTGTTTCCCCTGCATCCCGCGAACGAAATATACAGAGCCAGCGATGGAAGCATTATCTGCACTGCGGAGGGAAAAGCGCTGTGGGATATTCATCGGCAGAGCTTTGAAACAGGCAATCGGGCGCATCTGTCCCTGATGGAAGCAAGCCCCGACCAGATCGGGTCCAACCTGAACACCTATGGGCTAAACGGCACGCTGTATACCGTGATGGGGCTGAGCGGCGGCCGCAGCCTTGAATCCCTCGCCTCCGGCGAAGCGCAAAGCCTGCGGCTGCAAACGGAACGGATGCTGAACATACTGGACGCGCTGGAGGTGTTCCACCAAAACGGATTGCTGCATCTGGACGTTGCCCCTGACAACATTCTCATTTCCCGTTCCGGCAGCCAGGAGCGGGTAACGCTCATCGATTTCAACAGCTGCGCTGCAGTGGGGCCCAACGGTATGCATGCGTCTGCCGCAGCAAGCGTGAAGCAGGGTTACACCGCTCCGGAAATCCGCAGCGGCTGGCTGAACCAGGTGGGCGTTCCGGCAGATTTATACTCCGCCACGGCAGTTTTTTTTCGCCTGATCACCGGCGCTCCCCTTACCCCCTTTCAAATGATTCGCAATCAGCCGCCCGACGTGAACCAATGCCAGTGTATGCGTCAGATGCCGGAAACGGTTCGCAGCCTGACAGCGCAGATCCTTCGGCGGGGCTTGTATTCCCTGCCTCAAAAGCGGTACCAATCCGCGGAGGAAATGCGAAATGACCTGCGGGAATTGCTGAATCGGATCGACGGGGTCGGCATCACTTATTCAGCGCTGTGGGAGGTTGGGCACCGAAATGCGCAGCGTATGGTGCGCCAAAACGCTTCCCTGGCCTATATGAGCAAAACGGAGGACCTGTATCCGCTCCGCGTGCAATGGTATAATAACGAGGAAAGCGAAGCTTTCCGTCTCGGCGGGCCCCGCAGGGAAGCACGCCGAGCGTTATGGTATAATAAGGATGAGCGCACGGGCGAAGCCGTGGCGCGTGTCGGCGGCTCCCGAAGGGAAAGACGCCGACCATCATGGTATAATAACGAGCGAACCGGCCCGAAGGGGACGGTTGCGCGTCTCGGCGGGCCCCGAATGGGCGCACGCCGAGCGTTATTGCAAAATGGCGGAGCTGTAGTTTCCGCGCAGGAGTTCACTTTGGAAGTGCTCCATCGCCGTGAACATGCCGTGCTGCTGCTGGGAGCGGGAGGCATGGGAAAATCCACGCTGCTGATGCGCATGGCGTTGGAAGCGTCCAGCCGGTACCGGCCCACAGAGCCTGCCATGCTGTATGTGCCCCTTTCGTCCTGGAAACAGAATGAAACAAGCTTTCTGCTTGATCATATCCTTCAGGACATGAAATTTGACCTCTCTACCCGGACGATGGAGGACGCCCGCCATGCGCTGACCGACCTGCTGGCCGGAGGCGGCGGAAAAAAAGGAACGCTCATGCTGCTGTTGGACGGGATGAACGAAGCATCCGGCGATATATCAGCGCTGGTGGAGGAAATCAACCGGCTCTCCGCTCTGCCCGGCCTGCGCGTACTGGTCACCAGCCGCAGCGTACCGGAAAAATTAAAAGCGGAACAAGCGGCGCTCGTTCCGCTCGCCCCCCAGGACGTAAGCGGCGCGCTGGCCAAGAACGGCCTTCTGCTGCCGGAAAAACCTGAAATGCAGCGGCTTTTGCAAACTCCCATGATGCTCTCCATGTTCATTCAGACCGCCCAGGCGCAGAACGGGCAGGTTTTATGCGGCACAGAGCAGGAACTGCTGGAAAGCTATTTTCAGTCCCTCGGCGGCAAAACCGAAAAGGATGGAGAGGCCGCTCGTTATCAGGCGGACATGGCGATTCAGCTGATTCTGCCCCGTATTGCGAACAGGATGAAGCGGCATCCTGCCGGCATGGATGACCGAGCCCTGATGGAAAATGTGCTCCCCTGCCGGGTTCTGCTGCGCAGCCGTGTCCTTGCCACGGCATTTCCTCAGTGGATCGGCCATGGCGGCGAACTGTCCGGCGGCAAAGCGATGAGCAATGACGCCTGGTACGCACAGATTGTCCAGCAGCTTTTATGGAAGCGCCTGGGCTTGCTCCTTAGGGACGGGGCGGGGCGTTATCATATGCCTCATCAGATTCTCCAGGAATACCTGTGTGGGAAAGCCCGTGAGAATCAGCGCAGGATACTGCTGGCGCGTTATCGCAGGATTGCCTTGGCCGCGGCTGTATTGCTGCTGGCGGCAGCCTGTTCCCTGGCGGTTTATGAAATCGCTTTGAAGCCGGAACCGCCTCATTACTTCGAGGTGGAATACAGCAACGTGCTGCTGGAGGGCATCTGGCCGGCCTATAAGCAATGCGAAACACAGCGCGAGGCCTTGAAAAACTTGCTGGAAGGCATCATACTGACGGCTGAATGCAAAAAGAAGGTGGCCGACAATGCGGACCTACCTGCTGCAAGGACGATGTTTGCGACGATCCTAAAGATGTCGGAAACCCCCCAATGGGTCGTGGCCGGTTCCGGGAACACCATTGATTTTGAACACTGTATGGCGCTGCTGAATCTGCCCAAAGAGCAGGGAGAAGCTTATCAGGTCTATATCGACGGCTACGAGTTGCTCCGGGGCGGAAGCGAAAACGATTCCTTGAAGGATTATTGTGAAGCATTGGAAAACCTGCTCACGCTGGATCAGGAAGCGGCTGAGCTTCTGTGTAAACTGGTATGGGTTCCGCATATGGCGTTGGAGGAGCAAAATGAGCGCTGGGTCAATATCCGCAGCGGCATGGACCGCTCGGAAAAACTTGAATGGAAGGAACTGTTCATTGGGCAGAAAGGCAATTTGAAGGAATTGCTTGAAATGCTGTCAGCGGAATTGGAAGAAACAAACGCGGCCAGGAAAGCGGCTCAGGATGGCCTGGCGGCACGTTTCCCTTTTCTTGAACAATGCATGAAAAAGGAGTAAGGAATAAAAATGTATAACAATCTGGTTCCCGATTGGATTGGAGGGATCAAACCGTGAAAATATGCTCTTTTCTGATGGTTCTTATATTGCTTGCCGTCCGGCTGCCCTGCGCTATGGCGGACGAACCCACAGATACGGACGCGCTGCTGGCGGATTTTTCTTCGCTGGTGCAGGCGAAGGAACAGCTTTATCGCATTGAAACGGATATGTACAAGGCCGTACTGCAATTCGTAATCAACAACGATTATGATTCTCTCCTTACCGCAAGGACTTTGTGCAGCCAGGCAGTACAGGAAATCCGGGATTTCCAGCCGCCTGAAATGATGATGAGCGACAGCATGATTCTGTATTACCTGGAAAAAGGGGTTGAGGTAGACGGGCTGGAAGCGGAGTTTCTTACCCTGCGCCGGGAGATTTCCAGCTTTCTGGCGGAGGCGGAAACCCTGGAAGCCTGCCTGTACACCTCCGTTTACCGAGTCAGCGGCCTGCCCCAGCTGGCAGCATTGGCTTCCTCTGTGAAGGAATTGCTGGACAGCAGTGCGGTGTACGACACCTACGCGGTCGAGTATCTGCTGTCTCCGCTGGCTCAGGAAGGAAAGGTGGAGCAGTTCAAGCGCGATATGGGCAGGTTTTTTCCGGAAGATTGGCTGGAGACGGAGGCGGATCAGAACCAGCAATCCGCCGCCATCCAGCGGAAAATCAACCAGCTTTCCACCACGGAAAAGATCTATCAAAATACCTATCTGCTTTTTGGCTCCGGGCAGGATGATCCCAACAGTGAGCCGTACGGCGGCCAGGATCCCGCCAGCGATGTGAACATCATCAAGGGGATGCCTGCCATGATTCCCAGCCCTGAGTGGCCTGGCGGGGAAACCACGGTGCTTCAGGCGTCCGAAGGCCAAACGGATTCCGGCATGCCTGCCCTGATGTCCCGTTCGTATTCCGGCATTACCATGGAAGAGTTTCACGCCTATTTTGATACTCTTGCTTCCCTGGGCATTGGGACTTTTTACCTCACTGACGGCGGGGAAGCGGAGAAAAGCGTTGTCACCCTGGAGGGCGGCTCCTTTTCGTTTTACCGGACGCCCGAAGGCCAGGCAGCCATCGTCTACGATCCCCATGCCTATACGCTGGAACCTGCCTGGTATGTACAATACGCTGAATAACATCAGCACAAACATGAGCGCTGCATTTCTTGCGGCGCTTTTTTTGTGTGCCGGGCATTGCGCGATTCTTGCGGGCGCAGGCTCCACCGCGGGGCAGAGCCTTTCTGGCAGGAACCGGTTTGCAAGAAAGAAAAAAACACGGTGCTATATTATATGCAAGCAATCACAAATAAAAGGAACGGTGAGGAACATGCAGGATAACCTAAAACAATCAGCGGAAGAAATTTTTCGGCAGTCTTTCCGGGAAAACGGCGTGACAAAATCATTCGGCGTTTCAGCGTGCGTCTCCAATGCCCTGGCTTCCGTGACCGTGGATCGGGATTACCTGGCGCAGCGGATCGCGCAGATCCTGGACGGCAATCATGCCAATCCCATCAACGCGCTGCTGGGCATTTTCGGTTTGAAGATCGTGAGTAAAAACGGCGCGATGCAGGAACTGGATTCGCTCATGAACGAAAACCTGGTGGTGGAGGCCGATACCGGCACGCAGGTTTCCTTCCTGCGTCTTAACGAAGCGGCCATCCGGACTGCCGCTGACCAGATGGCTCAGAACCTTCGGAAGATCGAAGACCAATGGCGGGAAGAAACAGCCGCGCGGCAGGAGGAAGCGAACAAGCTGCGCATTGAGCTGGATCAAAGCCGCCAGGAAACGGAGGCGCAGCGGTCAGCCTTGACGCGGCAGCGGCAGGCGGCGGCAGAGCAGATCCAATATATCCTCAGCATCCTGGGCCCGGAGAAAAATAAGACGAGTGACATGCTGGGAGAATTGCTGGAGGATTTGAACCTCACCGCCCGCTGGAACGCGGATGGCACATCGCTCTTGGAATCAGCTATGTTTTCTGTGCTCAAATGCAGCGGCCCTGAAAGCAGAAAAATGAAGCCCTGCATCCTCTCGGAAGACGGCGTTATGGTGAAAGGGCTGCGTTTTACGAAAGCATGATGATAAGGAAGGAAAAGAGAAATGGCAAAGAAGTTATTTATCGGTTATGACCTGGGCGACGGCGAAACCATCACCGATCTGGCGATTCTGGACGACCGCCAGATGAAGGAAGGCAGCTGCGTAGCGTTCGTCGGCATGACCATGCCCGACAGCAACACCCCCGGCCAGGCCATTCCCACGGTGTTCGGCGTGGACAGGAACAGCGGCCGCGTGGTCTTTTCCTCCAGCATCCTCAGCGACCCGGAGGAAGTGGAAAACATCCACAGCAACTTCAAGCGCTGCCCCTCGGATCAGATCGGCCCGGTGTCCGAAAGCCGCCGGATGGAGCTGATCCGCGAGGTGGAAAACGGCTGGCCCCAGCGGGACAAAGCCCCGGAGCTGTATACGGACAAGCTGCTGTCCTTTGCTAACGCGGTGAAGCAGTTTACGGACGCCCTCTTTACCGACGAAAAATACAAGAGCGTGATCGCCAGCGCCGCGGTGGGCTGCGTGGAGATTGTTTTCTGCATCGGCCACCCTACCCGCTGGGACGAACTGGACGCAGCCATCTATAAGGCGATCCTCATGAACACCGTAATCGGCGGGAAGGAATTCGCCGATACAAAATCATCGCTGGTGATGGCGGCGGAATCCCGGGCCGCGTTCCTCTATGTGAAGAACAAGACCGGCATGGTGGATGTGCTGCCCAAGGGCAAGAGCGCGCTGCTCATCGACATGGGCTCCTCCACCATCGACCTGACCGCCATGTCGGCGGACTCCCGGAACCATCAGTATAACAGCGGGAGCAACTACCTGGGCGCCCGGGGCATTGATTTCCTGATTCTGGACTGGTATCTGGAGCGGCTGCGCCGGAAACCGGAGGACTGGAATGATTACCGGCAACTGGTCCGGCAGAACCCCACCATGAAACAGGCTGCCATTCTGAGCTGCCGCAAAGCCAAGGAAGATGTGTTCAGCCAAAGCTCCGGCAAGGGCCGGATCATCTTTGCCGATTTCGCGCCCATGCGGATCACCCAGGAGGACGTGGTGAAGCTGGCTTCGGAAAAGCCCCTGGCAGACGCGCTGAAGCAGTTCATCAATCTGCCGGCAGAAGAAGCTGAGCGCATGAGCATCCTGAGTTGGACGGAGCTGTTCAACCAGTTTCTGGTGGAGAAGCGCGCGGAAATGGTCAAACAGCATGTGGATGTAAGCCGCATCATCCTCACCGGCAGCGCGTCCAAAATGCCCTTTGCAGGGGAAATCATCAAGCAGGTGTTCCCGAAAACTGAGCTGCTCAATGATGCGGATCCTTCCCGCTCGATTTCCATGGGCTTGGCTCTGGTGGGCCCATCGAACGATAAATCCAGCGGTTTCCAGCAGGAGTTGAACCGGGTGGTGCGCCAGGAAGTGCCCGAAATCATCCGGCAGGATATGGCGGAATTAGCCAACGAGCTGTCTCCCGTCATCGAGAGCATCGTGATGGACATCGTGCAGAAGAGCATCCAGCGCTGGCGTTCCGGCAAGCTGGCCACGCTGAATGATATGTCCCAGGCGATCCAGCAGGATTGCGGCAAGGAAAAGCTGGACAGGCTGCTGTCTGAAAACCAGCAGTACAATGCCGCCATTGACGGCTGGATCGTGAACGTGATCGGCCGTGACATCGCGATCAAGCTCAAGGCGGCCTGCGATAAGTACAGCATGAGCGGCCTGGACCTGGATCAGCTCAACATGCTCAAGGTGACCGATATTAACCTGGGAGGCAAGCTGATCGTGTCCCCCGGCGAAGAGATCATTCAGGCGATTTCCACGGTGCTTTCCCTGGTGGCCGGTATCATCTCAGCAGTCATTCTGCCCACCGTGCTGGGCGTGGTGATCGGCCTGATCGCCATCATCTCGGTGGATATCGCCGCGCTGCTGCTGGCCCTGCTGCTGATGATCCCCGGCTGGGGCTGGGCGATCCTGATCGGCCTGGCGGGCTATGCGGTGTTCAAGGCCGTACGGGACGGCATGGGCGGCGCGAAGGCACAGCTGCTGGAAAAGCTGCAGAACGCCAATCTGCCTCTGAAGGCCCGCGGATTGATCGGCGACCAGAAAATCAAGGAAAAGCTGAGAGAAACGGGCATGCAGAAGAAAGTCAAGGATTCCATCCTGGACGCCCGCAACATTGACCAGATCGTTTCTTCCGTGTCCGACAAGCTGAGCGTGCTGATCCTCAAGCGCGCCGAAGACATCAAGTACGTGCTGGAAAGCAAATAAGAGATATTTTTCTCCCCGGCGGCGAAAAGCCGCCGGAGGGAGAGAACGGGGGAGAGCAAATGAAAGCGGAGCTGTTTTACGATCCGGTGTGCCTGGAAACCCTGGTGCGGATCAACGGCCGTGTTACGGATCAGACGGATATTTTCGGTTTTCTGTACCCCGTCCGCAGGTGCCTGCTGCAAGCGTGGCTTCCGCCTTCCGGCTCCTGGCCCGGCCTGGCCCGGCAGGTGGCGGAGCTGGCCCGGGGAGAAGAAACGGAGCTGGTTTTCCACGGCAGGGAAATTGACTGGGCTGATCTCAGCGCGTGCCTGGACGGGCTGTCGGATGTCCGCCTGGCCTTTGACCTGTGGGACGCGGTGGAAGCACGCCGCCGACAGATCGAAACGGCGCGGGCCATGATCTGCGGCCTGATGCGCGAGCGGGTAGCCATGGAATGGGGAAACGGCAGCGACGTGTATAAAACGGGCAGTGACCTGTTTCCCGAAGTCAGAGAGCGGCTGGAAGCCTGCCTGACGGAGGATCCTCCGTGGATATACGCCGTCGCTTCCGAAGCGGATGAGCGCCGGGTGCAGCGGGAGACGGGGTGCTGCGTCATAGAAGAACAATATCTTCAGTCGTTTGAACGCCTGTCCGTCCTGGACACGCTGACCCGCTCCATGCGCCGCAGCGCGGACATGATCGTGTGCCGGTTCACGGACGAAACAAAGCTTTCTGATTTTCGGACATACTGCGGGCAGCTGCCCGGCCAGAAGCCGCGCTTTGCCCTCGCCGGTCATGACGAATGGAAGGAAGCGCTGGAGGAAAAATACGGCGAGCCCATCCGGCTTCGGCAGCAGCTTCAGGCGCTGCGCAGCGGCGCGGGCCTGCTGGAAGAATTGCTGGCCGGCAAAGACGAATTGAGCGCCCGGATCAGGGAAATGCGCAGGACCCAGGAGGAAAGCCCGGAGCTGGCACATCTGGAATCCCGGCAGATATGGCTGCGGTCCCTGTCCCATAAAATGGACGGCGTGCGCAATGCGCTGTCCCAGGAAATGACGGCGATACAAAAGGAGACGACAGAAGCATGAACAACGCATCGGAAACGGTCCTGAGCCAGGCGCAAACCGGCGAGCTGGTTTCCTGGGCGGAGCGGATCATCCAGCAGACGCAGTTTGAACTGCTGGACGTGCTCACCCCCCGTTCCATCGACGCGGCCACGGAAAAGATCCAGGCCGGGGATGTGATCTGCCTCTTTCAGGTGACAGAACTGGTATTCAATCGCTCCGAGGGCAGCCAAGAGCGGTTTTCTACGGTGCTCAACTCCCTGCATGCCTGCGGCGCTTCCTGCCTGATGCTGCTGCAGTGCCATAACGGGCGCAGCGAGCTCTACCTGGGCGCGGTGAACAAGCGCCGGTACGACAACGTCTATTTCCTCAACACCATCCGGGAAGCGATGCGTATCGGCATCGAAGGCAACCTGCCCGGCACGGAGCTGAAGGAAATCGTTTCCCGGCAGGAAATCCAGGAAAAGCTGCGGGAATGCGTGGACAACGGGTTTGACAGCCAGTGCGTCACCGCCATCTCCTGCGTTGCCAGCGACCAGAAGGAAAGCGGCCCCGCGCCTCATGGTATCGAACGGCTGCTGGAGGCCATCGGCAGGCGCAACTTCACCCTGATGGTGCTGGCGGACCCGGTGGACACGGAGAACATGAAAAAGGTG
This sequence comes from Clostridia bacterium, assembly GCA_017550745.1. Classification (GTDB taxonomy): domain Bacteria; phylum Bacillota; class Clostridia; order Christensenellales; family Aristaeellaceae; genus RUG563. The sequence goes on from JAFZOG010000085.1 coordinate 23,331, forward strand.
CGCCGGGGGTATGAGGCGCTGGCCAGCCAGCTCTCCGCCCTGGAGCAGTCCTCCCTGTCCGTGCAGAGCGGCGTGAGCCTGACGGAATCCACCAGCTATTCCGAATCCGTCAGCAACAGCTGGAGCGAGAACATTTCCATGACCCAGAGCCATACCTCCGGCACCGGCTGGAGCTCCGCCAAGGACGACAAGGCCACCCGAAACAAGCGCCTCACCGGCGCGGCGGTGGGCCTTCTGTCCGGCAACTATATCGCCATGAGCGCCGTATCCGCCGTGCTGGGCATGAACCAGCAGACCCGGAGCGCCCACGAGGACGACAGCTTTTCCAGCCAGTACAGCGAAAGCAGCGGCACCCAGACCACCCTGCAGAAGGGCGGCGGCGAGGCCCGGGCCACCTCCGAAAGCGCCACCATCGGCTGCAGCACCACGGATTACCACATCAAAAACCTGCGGGAGCGCGTAGCCTGGTATCTGCAATGGCTGAACCGCCGGGAAAACCTGGGCATGTTCAACTGCTGCGCTTACGTGATCTCCAGCAGCGCCAGCATGAACCTGATGGTGGCCAGCCAGTATCAGGCGCTGATGCAGGGCGAAGGGGAAATGAACCAGCCCATCACCATCAACACCTGGTCGGAAGGCGCGGGGGTGGAGGAGATCCGCCAGTCCCTGCTGCATCTGACCCATCCGGCTTTCCGCTATAAGGACATGAGCGAGAATTTCACGCCCGCCGTGCTCCAGAGCAGCAAGGAACTGGCCCGGCAAATGGCGCTTCCCCAGCGCTCCGTGGTGGGCATCACGGTGATGGAATACGCGCCCTTCGGCCGGGAGGTGGTGCGCAAGACCGTGCTGCACAGCGGCCGGGTGATCCGCCTTGGCAGCGTATCGCATATGGGCAAGGCGTCGCCGGACCAGCCGGTGCTGCTGGACCTGCAAAGCCTGGCAGCCCACACGTTCGTGGCGGGCACCAACGGCTCGGGCAAATCCAACACCGTTTTCCGCATGCTGGAAGGGCTGAAGGAGGCGGGGATTCCCTTCCTCGTCATCGAGCCGGCCAAGGGCGAATATAAAAACGTTTTTGGCCATGACCCGGACGTCCGGGTGCTGGGCACCAATCCCCAGCGGTCGGAGCTCCTGCGGATGAACCCATTCTGGTTCAACGAGGATGTGAACGTCCTGGAGCATATCGAGCGGCTCCTCAGCGTGTTCAACGCCAGCTGGCCCATGTACGCCGCCATGCCGGCAGTGCTCAAGGCAGCTATGGAAAGCGCCTACCGGGCCTGCGGCTGGGACCTGAAAAGGTCCGCCTGCCGGGGCGCGGTACGTCTGTTTCCCACGGTGCAGGATGTGCTGGAGCAATTCAACGGCAAAATGGAATCCACCGCGTTTTCCCAGGAGGTGAAAGGCAATTACGTGGGTGCGCTGTCCACGCGGATGGAATCCCTGTGCAACGGCATTTACGGAGAGATTTTCGGCGGAGCGAACATCACGGACGAAACGCTGTTTGACAGCAACGTAATCATCGACTTAAGCCGCGTGGGTTCCGTGGAAACCAAGGCCATGCTCATGGGCGTGCTGCTGATCCGGCTGGAGGAATATAGGATGCGCTCGGAAGCGATGAACGCCCTCCTGCGGCATGTCACCGTGCTGGAGGAAGCCCATCACCTGCTTCGCCGCACCTCCGCCGCGCAGAGCGACGAAGGCGCCAATATACTGGGCAAATCCGTCGAAATGATCGCCACCGCCATCGCGGAGATGCGCTCTTACGGCGAAGGCTTCATGATCGTGGATCAGTCTCCGGGCCTGCTGGACATTTCCGTGATGCGCAACACCAACACCAAGGTCATCCTGCGCCTGCCCGAAGGCGGCGACCGGGATATTGTAGGCGCCACCATGGGGCTGACGCCTGAACAGGTGTTTGAGATTTCCCGGTTCAAAACGGGCCTGTGCGCGGTGTATCAGCAGAACTGGCTGGAAGCCGTTCTGTGCCAGGTGGACCGGGCCGGGCACGAGGCGAAGGTTTATACCCGCCCCGCGCAGACGGACGAGGAAACCCTCCGGCGGGCCCGGATCGTGCGTGCGCTGGTGACGCCTTTCCTCGGTGCCCCCCATGAACCCGCCCCGGATCAAAAGGAGCTGATGGCCTGTATCGAGGCGTGCGGCCTGCCCGGCGCCGCCAAGCGGCGGCTGCTTTCCCGGGCGGAGCAGGGTATACGCGGCGCGTCCTGGCATGAGATCCGGGCGCTGGCTGTCCTGGCTGCAGGCGAAATGCCAGCCCCGCTTCCCCCTGTGACCGCAGAAAGCGTGGAAGCCTGGCGGCAGGAGCAGATGAACGATCCGGACATGATTGCCCTGTGGGGCGCGGATTGCCTGCCCTTATTGATCAAGGCTAAGGCCCAGGTTTTGGCGGAACAGGCGGAAGAATGGGCCCAGGCGCTGACCCGCCTGCCGATCCTGCAAAGCAGCGCGGATGACCGGCTGAAAAAGAGCCGCGGCCTGGCAGCGGCCTGGATCTGCCCGCTTAATACCCGGCCCAAGGAGCTGGATGCGGAAAGCCTGGAGGCCGCCTTCACCGCCCTGACGGCGGAAGGCGCGGCAGATCAGGCCCTTGTCGGACTGCTGCGCCATGCGCTGGACACGGGCGCCATGCGGGAAAAGGGCGTCATTCAGCCTTATGCCGATGTGGTCTGGACATTGCTGGGGGGCCGGCAGCGGTGGGACGCGCTGTTTGAACGCATTCGCCTGAACGACATTGCCGGGTGGGACGAAGCGGCGCGCGTCTGTCTGCGGGAAGCGATGGATACCGACAGGAACACGGAGACTTCCGTACTCTCCCTGTTCCTGCAGAAGAAAGGCGCGCTGCCGGAGGTCAGGCGGTTCTTCCCCAGGTGGATGAATTACGCCCGCCGACAGCGCGCGGAGCAGTAAACAAACGAAAGGAGGAAAGCAGAATTGGAACAAGGCATGGACAGCCTGGATCAGGTGCTGGAAATACAAAAGCCGGAAAACGAAGGGCTGAATGAAACGGCGGTGCTGGAGCCAAGGCTGATGGAGATCCCCGAATACGGTGAGGTACTGGTAGGCGGTGACCCCTTCGGCATCGCCGGCCAGCTGGACGACAACCAGGGCGACAATGTGCTGAACGCCCAGGGGGACTGCGGACTGGTTTCCGTAACAAACATTCTCAGGCAGGCGGGCATGGAGGTGACGGAGGACGAGGTGGTGCTGGCGGCAGTGGGCAACCGGCTGTGCAGCTATTCCACCGATCAGGACGCGGGGGACAATGGCGGCACCAACGTGTATCACCGGCAGGCATTACTGAGCGGGTACGGTATTCCCGCTTCGGTGTATTCCCAATGGGACACGAAAAAGCTGGACCTGGAGGAAATCGCCGAATTCGTGGAAGCGGGCCATGGCGTGAACATCAGCGTCAACGCCGGGTACGCCTGGAATGAACCCAGTTACATCAACGACGGCGGATCGAATCACAGCATCATCGTGACCGGAACGGTGCGGGATCCCGATACCGGAGAACTAAAAGGACTGATCGTGTGCGACAGCGGCATACCAGGCGACAGCAGCGCAAAGGTACTGTCCGCAGACACCCTGCGGGACGCCTATTCTGACGTGCCCACCGCCTCCGCGCTGATCACGGACCAACCCATCTGCGCGTAAAGGACTGAGAAAGGAGCGAAGAAAGTGATACAGCAATTCAGTAAAATCCTGGAGGAAAACCAACGAAAGACCGCGTACTGGTTCGATGACAGCGTATGTCTGTCCTATCCGCTTCCAGATATGAAAAACGGAAGAAAAACAGAGCGGATGTTCCTCTATAACCGCGGTGTGATGCGGCAGGAGGGCCCCAGGCCCTTCGGCCTGATGACGCTGGACTACGCGTCCGGCAGGCTCCTGGCGTATCAGGACGGCCGCCTGGAGGATTTCATGGATACAGCCGCGTATCCCTTTGACCGTCCTGTGAGCTACGCGCTTAACGGAAAGATCAGCGTGAAGGATTTCAAAATGGAGCAGGCCATGGTCCGGAAGCTCTACGAGGGGGTGCGCCGCTTCGCGTTTCAGGATACACTTACCAAGGAAGAAAAAGAAGTACTGGAAAAATTCTGCTTCCTGATGGAACACGCGGTGCCCGCGGAACTGCTTCCTTACTATGAAACCATGGGAAAAAATTTTTATAGGTGGGTGAAAGAACATGTTTGAAAAAATGGAAAGCGCCGTGAACCTGGAGCAGTGCGCGATCCCTGAACTGGACAGCGGGCTGGACGAATCCAAAGCCCTGGAAACCATGGAGCAGGAAACCAACGAAGCCCAGGATGCGGAAGCACCCGCCGGGCTGGAAGAAGTCGATGCTGTTTCAAGCATGGAGGGAATGATGGACGCATTGCAGCTGACCGATACGGAAAAAGAAAGCTTCCGTTCCATCGGCAAGGACGTATCGGGCCTTCCCATGGAAAACGGAGTGCGAGGCTATAAGCGGGGCAGCTGTTACGACCGTTTGATCCCCATTTACAGCTGATACGGGCGGCGGTTCGCCCCCCTTCATATCTGGACCGCCGCTTCCTTATTCCCTCCCGCGCCTCGGACAGACAAAAGAAAGAGATGTGATTGCTGTGAACAGCCGCGTGAAACTGGTCAATCTGCTGATGACCCGGGCCTGCAATCTGCGCTGCGCCTATTGTTATGTCCGCCACGGCTTCCATGACGCGATGACAGAGGAAACCGCGCACCAGGCGATCCAGGACGCCTTCGCCCGGGACGCGGACGACTTTGACCGGATCGAATTTGCGTTTCTCGGCGGGGAACCGTTCCTGGCGTTTCCCGTCCTGAAAGCGGTGTGCGAATGGATGTGGAGCCGCGAGTGGCCAAAGCCCTACTGCCTATCCGCATCCACCAACGGCACCGTGATCACCGGGGAAATCCGGGAATGGCTGGCGCGCAATCATCATCGCTTCTTTATTTCGCTCAGCTACGACGGAGGAAAGGACACGCAGAACGAAAACCGGAGCGGAAGCGCGGAAAAGATCGACCTGATGTTTTTCCAAAAATACTGGCCCCAAGTACCTCTGAAGCTGACGGCGGATGAACAGACGGTGGATCACCTGGCGCGGGACGTGATGGACCTGAAGGAGCGGGGTTTCCTGGTGAACGATACGTTCGCGGACGGCGTGCCGCCCTGGGAGGAGGACTCGCTTCGGCGGCTGGACGGCCAGCTGGCGCGTTTGTGCGCCTATGACCTGGCCCATCCCGGACAGGCGCCCAGCAGGCTGCTGAACATCGACCTCTCCTCCGTCCTTTCCAACGTGCCGAAGGATAGTTTTTGCTGCGGCGCAGGGCACAGCCAGGTGACCTATGACTGGGAAGGCAGCCGACACCCCTGCCATCTGCTTTCGCCGCTTGTCCTTTCGCCAGAGGAAATGGAGCAATTCAGGCGGGAGTGGCACGCACCGAAAAAAACCCTGACGGGCTGCCAGGGCTGCCCCCTGGACTCCATCTGCCCTGCCTGCGGCGGCAACGCGTTCCGGATGCACCATACCTGCTGGCGGCGGGAAGCAAAGACCTGCGCCCTATTCCTTCATCAGCTGTACTATGCCTGCGTTTTCCAAATGAAACGGCTTTTGGCCGACGATCAGCGTACAGGGAAGGACTTTCTGGCGTATGCGGCTGTGTGTAAAATCATGGGTCTTCAGATAATGCAGCCGATCATTGCCGGCGCACAGCCTGTGTAATATAATCGAAAAATGGGCGGAGGATGAATCATCCCCCGCCCGCAAGTTATTTAATCTCCTTTCTCGAAAGTATTACTGGAAAAAGGCTTTGTAACGCTTTTTACTTGTGATTCTTCAGCAATTCATCGCGAACCTGCATCAGGATAACGCCCAGGTGGTTTTCACCGCGGCCGCTCCTCAGGTCGACACCCCAGAAAGTGTCGCCCCAGGTGTTGCCTTCCGCCAGGCGTTTCTCGCCGGTTTCCAGCAGCTTCTGCTTCAATTCTTCATTCTGGGAGAATTTTGCACGCACGATTTCCGCCATCAGGCCGACCTTCACCTGCTCCCAGTCGGGCCGAAGCTTCACGCGCCTGCCCATGCCCTTGCTTTTGCCGGGCCTGGCCTCTGTGAAGGGCAGCTTTTCTTCCTTCGCCATGCACTTCTGCGCCTGGAAAGCAGCTTCCGCGCTGCCGTAAGTGAGGCCGTCGTAAGTGACGGGCGCTTCGTAGAAGTTGCTCAGGAAGGTGTATCCTTCCTCGTGGAAATTGGTGATGCTGTTCATCGGTTCTTTGCCCGCGTTTTGGATCAGCTGCCAAACGGCCGGCGTCACCAGCTCCCGGGCGGAACCGTCGCCGGCGCGGAGCCGTTCGCGGAACAGGCTGGAGCTGATTTCGCTGATTTCCTCCGGGGCGTCAAACACGGTGAAAGCATCCCAGTGTTCGGCCAGATACGGCTTGATTTCCTTGATCTTTTCGATGTCATCGGCGCTCCGCTTGGCCACCAGGATATGGAACTGATTCAGCAGATCGTTCACGCGGTACCAGCGCGGAAGCGGGTACAGCTTGTCACTGCCGACGATGAAATACAACTCGCTGTCCGGGTAGTCCTGCCGGAGGGCGCACAGCATATCGTAGTCAAAACCGATGCCGCCGCTGAGCATCTGCACCTGACTGACGACGATGCGGCTGTCCTGTTCCTTGAAGCTTTCCAGCATTTCCACCCGCAGGTTTTCGTTCATTACATCCTGAGGGCAATGCTGTTTACGCATTTTCTTGGCGACATATTCATGGCTGGTGGGCACAAAGATGCCCGCGCAGGCGTCGATGGCGTCCATGCCCGCCTGCATTAAGCGCAGATGGGCTACAGTGGGCGGATTGAAGCTGCCGCCCATCACAGCGATACGGTTGGTCATAAAAGATACCTCCTGTATGAACTAAAAAAATGTACGCAAAAAAAGCCCTGTGCAAAGCAAAGATGACACCCTAATTCTTCTGCCCGCAGACACTTTTTTGTTCATACGGAGAATACCTTCCTTTCTTCGTTTGGCGGTCCGCCTGAACCGCTGCGGAAATTATACTATAAAGGTTTGTGCCTGTCAATGATGTTTTTTCTCAAACAGCGCCAAGCCGCTGAAAAACAGGTCTGCCGGAAAAATGGCGGCGGGACAAGGCCCTGCCCGTTGATATGGCAGGGGAAATCTGGTATAATCGGAGTACCCGAGACAGGAAAGCGCCAGGCGGAGGCGTTCATGCATGTCATCTCTCGGTTTCTGTAAGAGGACGCGGATTTGAAAGGAACAATATGATTGGAACGCTTGTCAACACGGGAGCAATTATCATCGGCGGTTTCTGCGGCCATCTGTTTGGAAAGCTGCTGCGCTCCCGCCACCAGGAAACCCTGACCATGGCTTGCGGCGTGGGAACGCTGTTCATCGGTATCGCCGGTGCTTTGCAATATATGCTGCACAATGATCTGTTTCCAAACGGCGGCGCGATGCTGGTGATCGCCTGCCTTGCCTTGGGAGGATTGATTGGCGAAATCATCAACATCGAGTCGGGATTTGAAAAGTTTGGAGAATGGCTGAAAATCAAAACCGGGAATGCGAAAGACCAGCGCTTTGTGCATGGATTTCTTACCGCTTCCCTTACCGTCTGCATCGGCGCGATGGCCATCGTTGGCGCGATTCAGGACGGGATCGCGGGGGACTGGTCAACGCTTGGAGCGAAAGCTATCCTTGACCTGATCATCGTGATGGTCATGACGTGCTCCCTGGGAAAGGGCTGCGTTTTTTCCGCTGTCCCCGTATTCCTTTGGGAAGGCGCGCTGACGCTGCTTGCGGGCGCTATTAAGCCGATCATGACAGACGCGGCGATGGGCTATCTTTCACTGGTAGGGAACGTCTTGATTTTCTGCGTCGGAGTGAACCTCGTCTGGGGGAAGAAAATCAGGGTGGCGAATCTTCTGCCCGCGGTTGTTTTCGCTGTAGCCGCGTCGTTCCTGCCCATTGTTTTCTGATGCCCGGAACAATAGAACAGGGGTCCATGAACCGAGGGCTTTGGATTTGATTTCGGATGGAGGCTGCTCATATGAAATACGCATTGGTAACCGGCTGCGACCACGGCGTCGGCCTGGCTTTAGCGGAACAGCTTGTGAAAAGGAATTATACTGTTGCCGCGTGCCGTTTAAACGAAAACGAAACCCAGCTTGATTCGCTTGCAGCGCGCCATCCCGGACAGATGAATATGATTTCTTTGGATGTTTCAAATGATGAGAGCGTAACGCGCTTAGCTTCGGCTTTCCCGTTTCCCTCGCTTGATTTGTTAATCAATAACGCCGGGATACTGGGCACGATGGATTCCGGCCCGGACGCTCCCCTGGACTTTTCCTTGATGCAGAAGGTCATGAATGTGAATGCCTTCGGCGCGCTTCGCGTCACAACCGCCCTGCTGCCCTCTCTGCGAAAAGGAACGGACAAAACCGTGGTCAACATTTCCTCCGAAGCGGGCAGCATCGGGGACTGCGAGCGCACGGGATGGTTCGGATACTGCATGAGCAAAGCAGCCAACAATATGCAGGGAGCCCTGATCCACAACACGCTGCGGCAGGAAGGAGGACGTGTTTTCCAAATTCACCCCGGCCATGTGGCAACCTATATGCGGGGGCATCTGGATACGACCGCCGGAATCACCCCCGCAGAGTCAGCCGCGGGCATCCTGAAAACGGTTTTGGATGAGGAACACCCTGTGAAAGACCGCCCGCTGTACTTGGATTTTCGTGGAAAGGAGCTGCCGTGGTAATGAAGAAAGCGTTGATTGTGGGTACCTATGTGAATGCGCCGTATCACCCTTTCCAGCAAGTGGATGAAGCGCTGGCAGAGCTTCTCGCTCCTGCGTTTGACATTGACATTTCCGATGACCTGACCCGCCTGCTGACGATGGAAGGAGAGGGGTATTCGCTCTGCGTTAGCTATGTTGATATGTTTGATAAGCCTTTTCCTGCTGATGCCGCAAACGCTGTTCTTTCCTTTGTGCGTCAAGGCGGCGGACTGCTATGCCTGCACAACGGGATTTCCCTGCAAACCGACCACCGGCTGTTCCATCTCATCGGAGGAAAATTCACCGGACATCCGCCGCAGACCGATCTTGCGTTCTCTCCCTGTCCTGATGGATTCTTGCACGAAATTGCGCCTTTCACGCTTTCGGAAGAACCCTATCAGTTTGAAATGTCAGGCGATGAGGTGATCCCGCTTCTGGCTTACAGGTATATGGACACAGATTATCCCGCCGGCTGGTGCCGAACGGAGGGGAAGGGACGGGTGGTGTTCCTTACTCCCGGCCACAGTATTGCTTCTTTTCGATGCGAAGCATATCTTGCCATGATCAGAAAGAGTGCGGAATGGGCGGCGATGATGACAGACAAACAGGATTTTCCAAAAAACAGAAGATAAGGCACCGGCTTCACGGATGGGGTATCAGAACGTCCAAAGCATCGGCGGGATTGCTTCCTATAAAGGACAGGTGGAAAAGGAATAAGGCGCAAAAGGAGGTAGTTCCTTGAAACGGAAGACTTCAAAAGAAATCCTGGCTGAATCGTTCCGGGAAGTGGCCGAAAGAAAAAACATCGACAAGATCACGGTGAAGGATATCACGGAAAACTGCGGATATTCACCCGCCACGTTTTACAGGCAGTTCCATGATAAATACGACCTCATCGCGTGGGATTACACACGGGAGCTAAAAAATTTCCTGTCAAGAATGGACGGAAGCAAAGCGGAATGGCAGAATGTGTTACTGTGCGTCGCAAATTTCTTCCAGGAAAGAAAGGTGTATCTTGCAAACCTGTTTCTGCATACCAGCGGGCTTGAATCGTTTATTGCGTATATGCAGGAGGTTCATTTCCGGAGCCTGAAAGACATCGTGGAGAAAGCTTCCTTCAGTTCATCCATCGATACCCTGACGGAGATGTATATCCGCTTGTATGTCCTTGGATCCGCCCAGTTCACCTGCGAATGGATTTTAGGCAAATTTGAGGCAACAGCCCAGGAATTGGCCACGGTTTTTGAGCAGACGCTCCCGTCCCCGCTGCAAAAGTATCTGTCCTGAATGAGAGAAATATCCTATAAATATCTCATAACGAGAGAAGCCGAGGACGATTCTGCATTGAATTTCCTCGGCTTTTGATTACAATGGGAAATGTGGTTGCGCGCAATCAGAAAGCACGCAATCATAAAGAACGAATTGGAGGGGTTTATTATGTCTACTGGCGGAATCATCGGGATCATCGTTGCCGTGCTGGCGGTTTGCTGCTGCTTTACCCATCGCAGGGTCATCAAAGCCCTGATCAGGCATGAGCCCATGCCCAAGGCCCCGAAGTGGCATTGCTGGGTGAAGAAAGAAAACCGGAGGAGCTGACATGCCGGAAGCGGAAACGGGATGTGAACAGCTTCGTCTGGAAAACCAGCTCTGCTTTCCGCTCTACGCCTGCGCGAAGGAAGTTATCAGGCAGTACCGGAAGCCGCTGGAAGAGCTGAAGTTGACCTACACGCAGTATATCGTCATGATGGTGCTGTGGGAATTCGGGGGCATGACGGAAGGGGAACTTGGGAAAAAAGTCCGCCTGGATTCCGGCACGCTGGCGCCTTTGCTCAAACGGCTGGAGAAGCTGGGCTTGATTGAGCGGATCAGGCCGGAAAACAACGAACGCACGCTGTTTTTGAATCTCACACCGGAAGGAGAAGCGCTCAGGCAGAAGGCGCTTTCCGTTCCGTCCGCCATGCGGGGATGCATCCAAATGCCCACAGAGGAATTGCTGCTGCTGCGGGAGCTTTTGAACAAAGCCCTGCGCAGCATGGAAACGAGGTAAGTATGGATCAAAGCTTTGATATCCAGGGATACATGACGAGGGGCGTGGAGCACGTGGTGGCGGATGCCATCAAAGCCACCCTCAAAAACCCGAGGGAAAGCGCCTTTATGCTTCGGTTCGCCGCGGCAAGCCGGGCCGCTTCCAAAAGAAGGGCGGAATTGGAAAAGAACGGGGAGCACGTCCCGCCTTTCCTGATCGCCAGCATTACCAGCAAATGCAATCTCCATTGCGCGGGATGCTATTCCCGGTGCAACCACGCCACGGTGGACGCGGAGCCGGTGGCGCAGATGACCGGGGAGGAATGGCTGCGCGTTTTCAGCGAAGCGGACGACATGGGGATCAGCTTTATCCTGCTTGCGGGCGGGGAACCCATGCTCCGGCGGGACATTATCGAAGCCGCCGGGGAACGCCCCAACATCCTGTTCCCCATCTTCACCAACGGTACCTTCATCGACAATCAGTATCTTTCCCTGTTTGACCGCTGCCGCAACCTGCTGCCCATCATGAGCATCGAGGGAAACCGGGAAGCGACAGACGCAAGGCGCGGGAAAGGGATTTACGACCGCCTGATCGCCAACATGGACGACTTTCAAAAGAAAGGGCTGATCTTCGGGGCCTCCGTCACGGTCACCACGGAAAACCTGAAAGAGGTATCCTCCGATTCCTTTATTCAAAGCCTTTCCGACCGCGGCTGCAAGGCCGTCATCTTTGTGGAATTCGTCCCGGTGACGGAGGAAAGCAAAGAGCTGGCGCCCGGAGACGCCGAAAGAGAATATTTGGCCGGGGAGATCGACCGCCTGCGCCGGGAAGTGCCGGAAATGGTGTTCGTCTCCTTCCCCGGCGACGAAAAGAGCTCCGGCGGGTGCCTGGCGGCGGGGAGAGGGTTCTTCCACATCAATTCCCACGGCGGCGCGGAACCGTGTCCCTTCTCCCCCTATTCCGACGTGAACGTCCGGGACAAGGGCCTGAAAGGCGCGCTGAATTCTGCCCTGTTTACCGCGCTTCAGTCCGGCGATCTGCTTAACGACGATCACAAGGGCGGATGCGTGTTGTATGAAAAGCGCGATCAAGTACAGGCTCTGCTGGGATGAAACAGGAAAGGCGGCAGCGGATCATGAAAATGGAAGAGACAGAAAAAATGAAAAGCCGTGACGCGGTGATCGTCCGAACCAGCGTCATCGGGATTTTAGCCAATGTTTTTCTGGCGGCCTTCAAGGCAGCCGTGGGGCTGACCGCCCATTCCATCGCCATTGTGATGGACGCGGTGAACAACCTGTCGGACGCGGCCAGCTCTGTCATCACCATTGTAGGGACGAAGCTGGCCGGGAAAGAGCCGGACAGGAAGCATCCCTTCGGATACGGCAGGATCGAGTACCTGAGCGCCATGGTGATTTCGCTGCTGGTGCTGTACGCAGGCGTCACCGCCTTCGTGGAATCCGTAAAAAAGATCATCCATCCCGAAACGCCGGACTATTCCGCCCTTTCGCTCATCATCGTGGCCGTCGCGGTTCTGGTGAAAATCATCCTGGGCCGGTATGTCAAGGCGGTCGGCGAGAAAGTCAATTCCGATTCCCTCATCAATTCCGGGGAGGACGCCACGCTGGATTCCGTGATTTCCGCGTCCACGCTTTTAGCAGCCGGTATCTATCTGATTTTCCATGTATCCCTGGAAGCGTGGCTGGGCGCGGTGATCGCCGCGGTGATCATCAAATCCGGTATCGGGATGCTGCGGGAAACGCTGTCCAAAATCTTAGGGGAACGGGCCGACGCGCAGCTGGCCCGGGACATCAAGGCGACCATCAACAGCTTCCCGGAAATCAGCGGCGCTTATGACCTGGTGCTGCACAATTACGGGCCGGACGCCTATAACGGTTCCGTCCATGTCGAGGTACCGGACACTCTGTCCGCCGACGACCTGGACAAGCTCATCAGAAAAGTCACAGTGACTGTTTTGGAAAAGCATCATGTGCTCCTCACGGCCGTCGGCGTGTATTCCTATAACACGAAGGATCCGGCAGCGGCCGCCGCCCGGGAAAAGGCAGCCCAAATCGCGGCCCAAACCCCGTATGTCCTCCAAATGCACGGCTTCTATCTGGACAAAGCGGAAAAGACCCTCCGGTTCGATATCGTGGTGAGCTTTGACGCGAAGGACCGCAAACAGGTTTACCGGGACGTATGCGAAAACGTCCAGCGGGTGTATCCTGATTACAAGCTGCAAATCACCATGGATACGGATTTCAGCGAAGAAGCCGAATAAAAAAGCGGAAAGGGCATTGCCATGAAATATGGGGAAAGCGCGTTTGATATCATCTATCTGCTGTTTGCCATCGTGATGGGCGCCAGCATCCTGCGCAGGCGGAAAGACCGGATCGGTACACTCATGGGCAGCGCCGTGCTGATCCTGGGCATCGGGGATGCTTTTCACCTGATCCCGCGGGTGATCAACTATTTCGGCAGCGGGGATTATACAGCCTGGCTGGGCTTTGGCAAGCTGGTCACGTCCATCACCATGACGGTATTCTATCTGCTGATGTACCGGATCTTTCTCAAGGTATATGGGGAAAAAGAAAACCAAAAACTGAGCATGACAATCTATATTCTGGCTGCGATCCGCGTCCTGCTCTGCCTGATGCCGCAGAACGGCTGGCTCCAGAACAACGGCTCCGTGCTGTGGGGCGTTATCCGCAACATTCCCTTCGTGGCGCTGGGCGGCGTGATCGTGTATCTGTACTATCGCAGGCGGGCGGCAATTCCCTGCTTCCGCTGGGTATGGCTGCTGGTCACGCTGTCCTTCCTGTTCTACATCCCCGTGGCGGTGGCCGCCAGCCTGGTGCCGATGCTGGGCATGCTCATGCTGCCCAAAACCGTGTGCTATATGCTTTTGATCTGGTGTTTCCGGAAGTATGCCTTTTCGGCGCAGGCATAATTCCTTTGCAAAAATGGGAAAGCCCGCCTTGTATCTGTTTTCTTTCCTTATGTTCGGGAAGCAAAAAGCTGCAAGGCGGGCTTTGCTTTGTTACGTCATCCAATCCAGGGCTTCATCCTCCCGCCGAAGGAAAGCCAGGCCGTATCCGGCCAGCCACGGCCCGTTGGGCAGCCGCTCACCGGCGGCATGATGACCGCTTCATGGTTGGTCTTCATAGTGAGAATTTGTTTCGCGTCGTAATTCTACCGCTTTTTTTCGGTGTTTCCGCTCTCTTTTTCTTCCCCGTTAGAGGCTATACGGAAACTCAAGGGTGGACGTACCTTGTCATCCTTCCGATATTCGTATAAAATATTAACTGTGAAAATGTGCGGAGGATCTGAACCTCTCGAAGGTGCAGAAGTCGATCCAGGAAATGACCACCGACAAGGATGAGAGGGCGATGATCGTCACCGACAGCGGTCTGATTGTGGGTTATACGGATATGTCACTGGTGGGCGAAAGCGCGATCGAAAAGCTGCCGGAGTTCCAGACGGTGCTCAGCCGTGTCACGACCTCACAGGCGCATGACAGCTTCCATGTGAATCTTGACGGGCAATCCTGCATCATCTTTTCCTCCGAGACCAACAATCACTGGTATCTGATCCTCAGCGTCGGCACCGGCATCCTCTATGCCGAGAGCCATCGGCAGATTGCGGCGCTTGCCTCCGTGAACCTGCTGATGCTTCTGGTGCTCACCGTGTTCTATACGCTCAGCACCCGCAACCGCATACAGGCCGGGCTGGTGCTGGAGAAAAACAGGAACTTTATCAGCAGCTTTTCAGACAGGCTCCGCGTCCTGACAGGCCGTATACTTCGGCTTGGCGACGCGAGGCTTCTCCGGGAAGGAGAGGAACCTGAGGAGTTTGCGGGGCATATCCGCGCGGCCGGAGAAGAGCTTTCGCTTTTGTCTGACGATGTTCAATCCTATTCTGAAACGCTTATTTTTGAGCAGGAGAAGGACACGCAAAAGAAGGAAAAGCAAGGGAGCTCGTCCATACCAACCCGCAGGATAAGGATCGGTGTTGTCTCCACGCTCCTTGTTACCCTTGTGATCGTGATGGTTTTTTGCATGTATATCAGCGCCGGCTGGGGCAATACCCGGCTGAGCCGGGAAGCCGACCGCTATGAAAACCGGTTGGATGAATGGATCATAGAGCAGACAAGCCTTCTTTATTTGTTCACGGATACTATTTCCGCGCAGCCGGAGATCATGGACGATTACGAGACGGCGGTTCACTGGCTGAACAGCATTGCCTCTCACTATCCGAATATTTCCGCGTGCTATATGGCCAATCCGTACGCCGAAATCCCGGTCATTATGAACACAGGCTGGATTCCCGGAGAGGATGAGCGCCCTGAAACCCGCCCCTGGTACAGAGAAACGGAACGGGCCGCGAATCACTTCAATATTTCCGCGCCTTACCTCGATGCCCAGACAGGCAACTACTGCATTACATTCTCCCGCGTGGTCTATGGGGAGAACAACGAGTTCCTTGGTATCTTCGGCATCGACTTTTTCCTTGACAAGCTGATGCAGGTTCTGGGTGAGAGTTATACGAGCAGGAGCTATGCTTTCCTGGTGGATTCCGACGGTATTATTATCAATCATCCGAACAAGGCATATGAAAACGCCGGCGGCTCCGGCGTGAGTATTGGGGATACGGAATATGCGGAATGCTACAACAGCACGGATATTACGGTTCTGAGGGATTACTCAGGACACATTTACTCCTGCCTGAGCCGAAAGGCAGATTCCGGTTTTACCGTCATGGTTGCGATCCGATGGTGGAGCGTCTATGGCAGCGTCGTCCTGGTCGTGATCGCGTTTATCGTACTGTTTGGCGTCTGTATCGTCTTTATCGTTTCCCTGCTCAACCGCTTGATTCGTTGGCAGGAGGGCGTAAACCGTCAGCTCGTTCACGCGGCGGAAATGGCCGAAAGCGCAAACAGGGCCAAGTCACAGTTCCTGTCCCAGATGAGCCACGAGATCAGAACACCGATGAATGCCATCCTCGGATTGGACAGCATTGCGCTCCGAGATCCCGATCTTTCCCCGCGTACCCGCGATGAGCTGGAAAAGATCGGCGCGAGCGCAAAGCACCTGCTGGCACTCATCAACGACATTCTGGATATGAGCCGGATCGAATCGGGACGAATGGAACTGAATGAAAAAGACTTCTCCCTGAAGGATTTTCTGGAACAGATCAACGTGATTGTCGGCGGCCAGTGCGATGATAAAGGCTTGCAGTACGAGTGCCGGATAATCGGAACGCCGGACGGACACTTCATCGGTGACGACCTGAAGCTCAAGCAGGTTCTGATCAATATTTTGGGCAACTCTGTGAAATTCACGGAACGCCCCGGCTCTGTATTCTTCTCCGTGGAAGAGCTTGAGCGGCGCGATGGGCGCTGTCAGATGCGCTTTGTGATAACGGACACCGGCATCGGCATGGACAGGGCGTTTCTTGACAAGCTCTTTGATGCTTTCTCACAGGAAGATGCAACGGCGACAAATAAATACGGCGGCAGCGGCCTCGGCATGGCCATCACCAAGCGGATGGTCGATATGATGGGCGGCAATATCCAGGTCGAGAGTGAAAAGGGCGTCGGCTCTACCTTTACTGTCACAATTCCACTCAAACAGTCGCTTGCTGAAGATGCGCCGGAAAAGGAAACTGATGATGAAGAAACTGCCGGGCGGGTTTCAGTCGTTGGGCTGCACGTGCTGATCGCGGAAGATCAGGAGATGAACGCGGAGATCCTGAATGATCTGCTGGAAATGGAGGAGATGAGCTCCGAGTGGGCCAAGAACGGCCAGATCGCAGTGGAAATGTTCTCACAGAGTGAAGAAAACCACTTTGACGCAATATTGATGGATATGCGGATGCCCGTTATGGATGGTTTGGAAGCTACTCGCGAGATCCGTAAGCTCGGCCGGCCGGATGCCAAAACAATACCGATCATTGCGCTGACAGCCAACGCCTTTGAGGAAGATGTGCAGCAATGCCTGTCTGCAGGCATGAACGAGCATCTCTCCAAACCGGTTGACATCGATGCTTTGGTATTGACGTTAGGCAGGTTGATTGCCGCAGGAAAAGAATAGCGATCCATCAATCCCCTGGCCCCGGAAATCATGCCGGAAGAAACCCAGTCCGGCCAACGAAGCATCTTTTTTATGGGCTGGCGGTTCATGCACGGATCGATTATGAAATGGACAGGATCACAAATGACGGATTTTATCAGATGGTTCAGTATGCAGGCGGAAGGGGAAAACCATGAACAGAAAACTGATTAACTGGCTGGGATTGACCGGGATCGTCGCATTCATTTCCTATACGCTGGCTGTGGTTATATCCCCGTCGGCGTTTCCGGGTTACAACTGGATGGAGCAGGCGGTCAGCGACCTGTCTGCGGAAAGCGCGCCCTCCAGAATGCTCTGGAATCAGATCGCGGCCTTGTACGGCGTGTGCAGCGTGGTTTGCGCCACCTGCGTTTCCATCTATATCTCCGAAAGAAAGACGGGGAGCAAGCTTTTCCGGGTCGGGATGCACCTGTTCACCGTCATGAACTGGATTTCCAACGTCGGATACGCCATGTTCCCGCTTGCTGACAGCGGCAAGGAGATCGCCTCTTTCCAGGAGATCATGCACATGGTCGTCACCGCGGCGGTGGTGCTGCTTTCCATCGTTTCGCTGGTGTGCCTGATCATTGCCGGATTCAAAAAAGGCTGGTTCAGAGGGCTCGGAATCTGGGCCGCTGTTGCGCTGGCCATGATGATGGTCGGGGCCATCGGCCAGGGCGCTGTCCCTCCCCAGTATTTCGGGATCGTGGAGCGGTTCAGCGTATTTGCGGCGGTGGGGTTCAATGCCGTGCGGGGCTGGTATCTGTTCAGGGGCTTTTCCATGAAATCTGCCGGGAAACCCACTGGGCGGTGAAGCATGTTTTTCTTCACGGCAGCCATCCGGCCATGTATTGCATTGCTTGATCGGCTGATTGCCATGGCCTATGGCATGACAGGAGGAATTCATGGAAGAATTGGACTTGGACGCAATGCTGTTTTTCGATGCTGTTCCCGGCGCTTATTCGATTTATCGCGCGCTCAAACGCGCCATTTTGAAAATATATCCGAATACACAGATTCGGATGCAGAAGACACAGATCACCTTTTATAACCCGCGGGTGTTTGCCTGCGCCTCCCTGCTTCGCGCCAGAAGAAAAGCGGAGATGCCAGATTCGTGGATCACGGTTACGCTGGGGCTTCCCTACCGCCTGGAATCACCGCGCGCGGCGGTCTGCACGGAGCCGTATCCGGGCCGGTGGACGGCGCATATCGTTCTGGGGTCTTCGGAAGAGATCAATGACGAGTTGCTCCAATGGATCGGTGAGGCTTACGTTTTTGCGGCTGCAAAATGACAGGGGGATCGAAGCTCCATGAGAACCCTTTTCCTCTTCCGCGGCGTAAATGCTGGCGGCAGAAACAAAGTGAGGGGCTGCCACGGCAGCCCCTTTCAGATTGGTTTGATTTGGAATTACTTGACGATCTGGAATTACTTGATCTGGGTCTCGCCGGTAGGCGCGCCATAGGTTTCCGCGGTGATGACGCCGCCCAGCACATCGGTGACATAGGCAATGACTACTTCATCCAAGGGGATGCCGGTGTCAAAGCCGCTGCCCTCGTTGTAAGCGCGGGCGAAGCAGTTATAGGTGTCGCCGCCGGCGGCGCAGAAGTTGTTGGTCACCACGGCATAGGTGGCGGCGGGGTCAAAGGGCTCGCCGTTGATGGCCTGAATGCTCACGCGCTGGATGGAGGCGGGCTTGAAATAGCTGCTCTCCTTGCCGTTCAGGGTGTACACTTCGCCCTTGTCGAATTCTTTGGTGGTATCCAGGGTCCAGGTGATGCCGCTGGTCTGGGGATAGCCGCCGATGGATTCGGGGGTGCAGAAGGTAGAGGCTTCAAGGGCTTCCAGCAGTTCTTCGCCGGTGACGTAGATCACGGCTACGGTGTTGCCGAAGGGCAGCACGGTGTTGATGTCCTTCATGGACACTTCGCCGGGCTGGATGGCCGCGCGGATGCCGCCGCCGTTGGTGATGCCGACCACCTGGTTGGGCTCAACCTGCTCGATGCCGCCTTCCTTGACCACGGACCATACCATGGCGTCGGTGATCAGATCGCCCATATTGGTTTCCTCGGTGCGGTTGCCGGGGGCCTTGTCGCCGTTGAGCAGCACTTCGCTGGTGGCGAAGGTGGAGCCGTATTCGGCGTCGACCTTGTCCATGATTTCCTGCGCCTTGGCGGCCACGGCTTCGTCCTTGCCCATGCCGGCGGTGGACACCAGGAAATGATCCTCGATGGTCTTGGTTTCGTTATCGATCACGATCACGCCGATATTGGCAAATTTGGTGCCTGTGGACTGGATGGGCTCGCCGTTTTCACCGGCGGTCATCACGGTGTGGCTGTGGCCGTCGATGATGAAGTCCAGGCCGGTCACCTTGTTGTACACGTCGATGGAGCGGTAGCCGTTGAGGGCGGATTCCTCGTCCACGCCCAGGTGGAACACACCGATCACCAGATCCACATTATCCCGCACCGCGTCAATGGCCTTCTGGGTGTACGTATAGAGGTCGTCAAAGGCGGTGAAATGGATGTTGCTGATCAGGCCAGGGTTGACCTTGGTAGCGGTTTCGGGGGTTTCAATGCCGATAAA
Organism: Clostridia bacterium; assembly: GCA_017550745.1. Lineage (GTDB taxonomy): Bacteria > Bacillota > Clostridia > Christensenellales > Aristaeellaceae > RUG563. The sequence continues at coordinate 42,860 of JAFZOG010000085.1, forward strand.
CGCAATCTTCAGATAGATTTTGGACTCGTCGTCTTTATCCTCCTCCGTGGGAACGAAATATCCGACCACGCATGGTTCCAGAATGCTTTCGCCGGTTTCGTCGTCAAGGACGTTGGCGCAGACGACCCTGAATTCCGCTTTGCCCAGGTTTTCCATCAGCTTGTCGTAGCCGAAGTCGAACTCATGGTTGCCCAGGGTCACGATGTCGTAGCCCGCGGCGTTCATCATTTCAATGGCCGCTTCGCCCTTGTTGGTGGACACATAGACGGTGCCCTGGGAGAAGTCGCCGGCGTCCACCAACAGCACGTCCTCAGCGCCATGCTCTTCCATCCAGGTTTTCAGCCAGGGCATATAGGCGTAGCCGTCGATGGCGCCGTGCACGTCGTTGCTGTGCAGGATCACGGTCTTGCCGGTGTAGTCCGTGGGGAACACCTTGGCGGGATAATCCGCCAGCGCGGGCACCGCGGACAGCGCCAGGATCAGTGCCAGCAGCAGAGCAAGCAATTTCTTGGTCATGATGTTTTTCCTCCTTAATTCTGTCATACGCAGCGGAAATCCGCTCTCTGTGTATAGGATACTCAATCGGCATGAAAAATGCAAGGGATTTGCAAAAAAAATGATGAATTTTCACCTGCGGCCCGCTTTGCCTGACGGCCAGTTTTCAATCAATATATAACCCGCCGCCGGAGTACGGCAGCGGGTAAAGCCTTCGTTTTGTTTATAATGGATTATTCCTTCCGATACTTCCTGGCGCATTCGTCCACGATGGCCTGCATGGCATCCATTTTTTCCAGCATGTCCTTGGCCAGGGCGATCTGGCAGCGGGTGCGGATGATGTTGTGCTTATCCTTTTTCACGTTGAAGTATTTATCGCCCACGATATAGTCGTCCAGGAAGCGGGTGGCCAGCTCGCAGGCCAGCACAAAGCAGGAATGGCCCAGGGTGGAAATTTCATTGTCGGTCAGGGTCTTGGCGGTATATTTCAGGAAGCCCTCGGCGAACGCCCAGAAGATATTCAGGTTGATGCCCGCTTTATCGTAATCCGTGGAATCCTCCTCCACAAAGTTGGCGGCAAAGCGGATGGCGTCGCCGAAATCGTGGGCCACCAGGCCGGGCATGACCGTGTCCAGATCCACCACCACCAGGGCTTCGTGAGTCTTTTCGTCAAAGAGCACGTTGTTGATCTTGGTGTCGTTATGGGTCACGCGCAGGGGAAGCTGCCCGGCGTTAAACATATCCGTCAGCCTGCACGCCTCATCCTGTACGGACAAAAGCCAGTCCAGCTCTTCCTTTACCTCCGCCACCCTGCCGCAGGGATCGGTCTTTGCGTCCTGGATCAGGGTTTCGTAGCGCTTGCGGGTGTTATGGAAATCCGGGATGGTGTAATAAAGGCGGCTGGCGTCAAAGTCGCTCAGCAGCATCTGGAATTCGCCGAAGGCTTTTCCGGCGTTGCGCACCACGCGAAGATCGTCGCAGGTATCGAACGTGACGGAGGGCACATAATTGCAGATGCGCCAGAAGCTGTTGTCGTCGTCCATGAGGTAGGTTTTTCTTCCGCTGTCATCATCCGCGTGGTGGTAATGCAGGCTGATCTTATCCGGCTGTTTTTCACGGATGTATTCCGTCACCAGGTCAATGTTCTGCATCAGCTGGATGGGGTTTCGGAAGGCGTAGGTGTTCACCCGCTGAACCAGGTAGGATTTGATCACCGCCATGCCGGTGCCGTCATCCCGGACGTAATTGGCCTTGTAGGTGCGGTTCACATTGCCCTGGCTCACTTCTTCATAGGAGAAAAACGGCCCCCGGATATGGAATCCTTCGCCTACCTGCTGCAGCTTCCGCGCTAATTGCTGATCCATAAACAGTCCCTCACATTGATCATTTTTCGTTACGGTATACCATATATAGGATATACTGGCTTTTACTATCTTACCTGATTCATCCTGAATTGTCAACTAAAGAAATCACTTTTCAAACAGCCGTGTTCCTGATATAATGTGAGACGCACGGCGGTCTGCCGGCATAAGCGTCAGGAAAATGAGGATGAACCGGATGAAGAAAACGATTTCCATGGTCTGTGTAATTTGCCTTCTTTTCAATTTGGCTCCCGTGTGGGCGGAGGAAGCCTGGACTGCCGAAGCGTGGGATCAGACCGTGATGGCGCTGGTTTCCGCGGATCCCATGCCGGTGCCGCCGTCCCGCAGGATCCGGATCAGGCCGGATCAGGTGTATCTTTCCGACCCCGGCGAGCAGCGTTCCGAATGGATGAACATCGCCCTGATTTCCTCGGATTCGCCGGATATGCACCAGAATTTCGGGCGCAGCGAAGCGCTGCTGGTGTGCAGGCTGAACACCAGAACGGGCGCTTTCTATCTGCTGTCGCTGCCGGAATACATGAAGGTCACCCTGGCGGGATGCCCGGACGAGGTGCAGCTTAAGCATGTCAATTGCTTCGGCGGGCCGCTGCTGGTGCTTGACGCGGTGAACCGGGAATTGGGCCTGAGCGTCAACCGCTACTGCGCGATCAACGTGGACTCCTTCGCCGGGATCATCAACACCTTCGGCGGCGTGGCCATCACGCTGACGGAGGAAGAAGCGGAAGAGATGGGAATCGGGCCGGGGGAACAAACGCTGACAGGGGAGCAGGCGGTAATGTATCTCAAGCTCCGGCGGGAGTGGGACGGCACGGCGCATTTCCGCATCCTGCTGGAGGCGATGCTGCACAAAATGTCTTCAGACGGCATGGTCAGCGCTGCGCTGATCCTGATCGACGGGCTGCTGCATATGATCGATACCAATCTGACGCTGGACGAAATCGCCACGTTTGCTTTTTCGCTGATGGATCGGCAGGAAATGAAGGGAATCGCCAGCTATCGGCTGGAAGCCGACGCGGAGGGGCACGTGGATGACGCCGCCCTGCAAGCCTGCCGGGATTTTCTGTATGGGGGAGCGGGCGGCAAATGATCTTTGCGCTGGCAATGAATCCCTGCTGGGATAAAACGGCGCGTATCGCCCGCTTCCGATTGGACGCGCCCAACCGGATACAGGCGGAGCGGACGGACGTGGGCGGCAGGGGCGTGGATGTGGCGCGGGCGGCGAAGGAACTGGGCGGGGAAGCGGAGCTGATCGGCTTCGACTTTGCCGGGGAACCGGTCAAACAGGCCATGGAGCGGGAGCATATCGCATCCAGGCTGTATCCGCTGCCCTGCGATATGCGGGTCAGGCTGAACCTGCGGGAAACGGACACGGGCCGCACTGTTGAAATCAGCGAGCCCGGCGTGACGGTCCGCCCGGACGACCTGAAAGCCGTCCTGTACGGAATGCTGGAAGCGGCGGTCACAGGCGCGTGGTTTGTCCTGTCGGGCAGCCTGCCGCCGGGAGCGCCGCCGGATACTTATGGCCGCTTCTGCGCCGCTGTTCAGGCGTGGAACTGTCCCGTGGCGGTGGATTGCGGCGGGGAAGCCCTCACGGAGGCCGTGAAAGCGAAGCCCGCCCTGCTGCATACGAGCGTTCAGGAGTTTTGCCGCCTCACCGGCGCGGACCCGGAAAATGAAACGGACGCGCTGTACGCCTGCCGCAGGCTGTGCTTCCAGGGCGTAAAGCGTTTGTGCCTCGCCTGGGGAGAAAAAGGCGCGTGGCTGGTGAGCGCGAAAGGCGCGTGGGCCTGCGGCGCCGCGAAAGCGGAAGCGGGCGGATCCCAGCGCGGCGGCGACGCCTTTTTGGCCGCCCTGCTGATTGCCCTGTCCCAGGGGATGGCCGATCCCGAAGCCTTGCGCTTCGCCTCCGCAGCCGCCGCCTTGGCGCGGGCAGGCGCGCCGCTATGCCGCCGGGAGATAGACGCGCTGGTGCCCGGGCTTTCAGCGTGTCCTTTGGGCGGCTGACGCGCATATACCCGAAAGATACAGCTTTGCCCGATGATTCACGGCGGAGCAACAGGCATAAAAACAGGCGGCAGAAGGTTTTACCGTGTCCGTGCTTCCGACCGCAGCAATGCGGTGCGGCCAAGCATTTGGCTGAATAAACCTTCTGCCGCCTGTTTTATATGTTTACGACATTTTACTTACGATCCGTAGGGGTATGGCCCGTACAGCAGCGTGCGCAGCGTGGCGGGGCCGGCGACGCCGTCCACATCCAGGCCGTTGGTGCGCTGGAAGGACTTCACGGCGTTTTCCGTGCCTTCGCCGTAATATCCGTCCGTCGCGCCGAAGTAGTAGCCCTGGTTCCGCAGCGCTTCCTGCATCTCCTGCACGGGGGTGCCATACATGCCGCGGCGCAGGGTGGGATACGTGCCGTAAGGCGCGGGGGTGACCAGCACGTAGATATTGGCGGGAATGGGGGACGGAGTGGGCTTCAGCGTGGGCCGCGGGGAAGCGGTGGGCTTCGGCGCGGCGGTGATGGTAGCGGATTTGGCGGAACTGGCGAACAGCCGGTTCAGGGTGCCGCCGCCCGCCACGCCGTCAGCGGTGAGGTTGTTGGCCCGCTGGAAGGATTTCACCGCGTCGGTGGTGCCGGAGCCGAAGCTGCCGTCCACAGAGCCGCGATAGAAGCCCAGGGTTTTCAGCTTCTGCTGCAGCAGGCGCACGGCGGCTTTTTCCGAGCTGCCCTCCCGCAGGGAAATGCCCACGATGCCGGAGGGAGAGGACGTTTTGCTCGCCGAAGAAGAATAAAGGGCCTTGAGGGTCTCGGGGCCCGCCACGCCGTCGGCGTAGCTGGTGTTGCGGCGCTGGAAAGCGATCACGGCCGCTTCAGTGGCGTTATCATATTTCGCGGTGGCTTTGCCCACCAGGTAGCCCAGCTCGATCAGCCGGTTCTGCATGGAGCGCACCTGGCTGCTTTCGTCGCCGTTGCGAAGATAGGTGTTGCTGTTGTAATTCGGCTTGGGCGTGGCCGTTTTCTTGGGCGTAGCGGTCACGGCGGGCCGCATGGTGGCCCGGGCGGTCTGGAGCTTGGCCAGGGTGTTGGCGCCCACCTTGCCGTCCACTTCCAGGCCGTACTGCTTCTGGAATTTCTTTACGGCTTCTTCCGTGGCTTTGCCGAAGTCGCCGTCCACTTCCCCTTTCAGGAAGCCCAGCTGCTTTAATTTCTGCTGCACGTTGCGCACGTCCTGGCCCGTGGAGCCGACCTTCAGGGAGGTGAAGGGCGTGGCGGTGGGCTTGGGCGTGGGGGAGGGGATGGGCGTCACGGTAACCTGCGCCTGGGGCATGTTGATGCTGGAGGTGATGGCGGGGCCCACCGTCTCAAGGCCGCCTCCTCCGGAGGGAGGCGCGGTGGCCACCAGCTGTTCGGTGGCAGCCGGCAATTCAGGCGTGTCCGTGGGCAGCTCGGTGGGAGCGGCGGGTACTTCCGTCGGGCCGGGATACTGGGGGAAATTTAAATTGCCGTTTTGGTTGTTGTTGACCGCGTTATTGGGGTCCACATAGCAGCCGCTCAGCACCACCGCCAGAAGCAGCAGCAGCGCCAATAACCGCGCTTTGACAGATTTCATGGTTCATCCTTCCTTCCAAATACTTGCTGTGTTGAAAGCTCTCTGTCTATTTAGACGCAATCAATGGACAATTTGTTCCATATATAGAAAATGATACGATACACAAAATCCTCATGCCCCGTCCGCTTCCGGCAGCGTGTCTTCACCCGCGTAATTCCAGGTTTTGAAACCGATGGCCGCGGCGGTAAGGACGTTGGGCAGCGAATCGTCAATGAACAGCGCTTCCCGGGGGTTTACGCCGAAGCGTTCGGTCAGCAGGGCGAAAATGGCGGGATCCGGCTTGGCGATTTTTTCCCGGTTGGATACCACCACGCCGTCCAGGAGCTTGAGATTCGTGAACCGCTCCTGGGTGTAGGTGAAGGAGGGTTCGCAGTAATTCGTCAGGCCGTAGAGCTGTTTTCCGCTCTTTTTCAGCTCCGGGATCAGCCGGTACAGCGGCAGCGGGCGCATGGTTTCCGGGAAATGATACAGGGCGTGCAGCACCATTTCCGTGCCGCCCGGCACGTTTGCCGCCTCCGCCATGCTCCGGGCGATGTCCTCGTTGGTTTCTACGCCCAGGTCGAATGCGGCCCAGCGAAAGTCCTTGCCGAATATCGCCTGGCGCAGCGTGTCCCGGTGCGCCTGAGGGATCAGGCCCATGACCTTTTCTGGTTCAAACGTGAGCAGCACGTTGCCGACGTCAAATACGATGCAGGAAGCCTGCTTCAGTCTTTCATCCATGGGTTCATGCCTCCACCGCTATAGTCTACCATAAATCAAGCGTGAATACAATTACTTTCCCTTCCACAGATTTTGCGTAAAAAAAACAAAAGAAGGAATTTTTCGTAATTTATCGCAATAATTCCCGCAATGAATGGCGGATCCCCGGCGGGCGCCGCGTCTTCCCGCGGCCCGGGGGAAAGCGCCCCTCCCGCCCCGGGGCAAAAGGCGCGCCAAAACTTGACTTTTTCAGGGGATTGTCGGATAATACAAGCGTTCAGAATGAAAGGCAGCGGATGAACCGGAAAGGAGGGGATGCCGTGGCGCATTTGATAGAAGCGGTGCAGCCCCATGGCGTGGCGTACCGCCGCGGGCTTCGCGCGGGGGACGCGATCATTGCCATCAACGGCGAACCCATCCTGGACGAAATCGATTACCAGGCCCTGACCAACCGCGCCAAGCTGGACATCCTGGTGCGCCGCGCCGACGGGCGGGAAGAAAACGTGCGCATCATCAAGGCAAGGGAAGCGGGGATGGGGCTGCGGCTGGCTGATTCTCTGGCCTGCAGGCCCTACCCCTGCAAGAATAAATGCGTCTTCTGCTTCATCGACCAGATGCCTCCGGGCATGCGGGAAACGCTGTACGTGAAGGATGATGACTGGCGCCTGTCCCTGATGATGGGCAATTACATCACCCTCACCAATGTGAATGAGCAGGAATTTCAGCGCATCATAAAGCGCAAAGCCAGCCCCCTATATATTTCCGTCCATACCACCGACCCTGACCTGCGGGTCAGGATGATGAAAAATCCCAACGCGCGGTTTATCATGGACAGGCTGCGGGCCCTGGCGGATGCCGGGCTGCATTTTCACTGCCAGATCGTGCTGTGCCCCGGATATAACGACGGGGACGCGCTGCGCAAAACCCTCACCGATCTTTCCGATATGTATCCCGCCGCCCAGTCCGCGGCCCTGGTGCCCGTGGGCCTGACCAAATTCCGGGAAGGGCTTGAGCCCCTGAAACCCTTCGATCGGGAAGGCGCAAAGGCGGTCATGGACATTGCCCGGACGTTTCAGGAGAAGCTGCTTCGGGAAATCGGCACCCGGTTCGTATTCCCGGCGGATGAAATGGTGCTGATCGCCGGGGAAGAATTGCCCGCGGAAGAGGAATATGAAGGCTATCCGCAGATCGAAAACGGCGTGGGGCTGCTGCGGAAGTTTGAAAACGGGCTGTATGCCGCGGCGAAGGAGAATCAGGAAGCCGCCGTGCCCCGCCGGGTGCGCATCCCCTGCGGCACGTCCATCGCGCCGGTCATGCGCGGATGGGTGGAGGCATATGGCCCGAAAGGCGTTTCCGTGGCGGTGCAGCCCATCCGCAATACCTTTTTCGGCGAGACCGTCACCGTCACCGGCCTCATCACCGGCGGCGACCTGATTTCCCAATTAAAAGACGCCGACGAGGACGAGATCCTGCTGTGCGGCAATACCCTGCGGGAACAGGGCGACAGGTTCCTGGACGACGTTACCCTGGAGGAGGTGAAAGCGGCGCTTAAACCCAGGGTCACCGTCGTCCCCAATACCGGGGCGGATCTGTTCCGGGCGCTCTTGGGGAATGAATAAGAGTACAGAGTTCAGAGTACAGATTATTTTGTACAATCTGGGGACCCATTATTGGTCAGCTATTTAAATCTGAACTCTGCACTCTGCAAACTCTTTGAAGGAGGACTGATTCAATTGCCTTCCGCGAAACCCTTGGTTGCCATCGTGGGCCGCCCCAATGTGGGCAAGTCCACGTTCTTCAATAAAATCTCCGGCCAGCGCATCGCCATCGTGGAGGATGTGCCCGGCGTGACCCGGGACCGCATCTACGCCGACGTGGAGTGGACAGGGCGGAAATTCACCCTGATCGACACCGGCGGCATCGACCCGCGCAGCGACGACGTGCTTTTGTCCCAGATGCGCCGCCAGGCGGAAATCGCCATGGACATGGCGGATGTGATCTGCTTCTTTACCGACGCCCGGGCCGGCATGACCCCGGACGACGAAGAGGTGGCCACCATGCTGCGCAAGACCCGCAAGCCCGTGATCCTGGTGGTCAACAAGCAGGATCACGCGGGGCTGAACGACGTGCTGTATGAATTCTACGCCCTGGGCCTGGGGGATCCCCTGGGCATATCCAGCACCAATATGCTGGGCCTGGGCGATCTGCTGGACGAAATCGTCAAGCGCCTGCCTCCGCCCACGGAAGCGGAAGCGGATGAGGAAACCCACGTGATCCAGCTGGCCGTGGTGGGGCGCCCCAACGTCGGCAAATCCAGCCTGACCAACCGGCTGCTGGGCCAGGAGCGCACCATGGTGTCCGATATTCCCGGCACCACCCGGGACGCCATCGACACGCAGTTTGCGGGCCCCGACGGCACCTTGTACAACATCATCGACACCGCCGGCATCCGCCGCAAGCGGGCCATCGAGGATGAATCCTTGGAGCGGTACAGCGTGCTGCGCTCCATCGCCGCCATCCGCCGCTGCGACGTGGCGCTGCTGCTCATCGACGCCCAGGAGGGCGTCACCGAGCAGGACGCCCGCATCGCCGGGATGATCCATGAGGAAGGCAAGGCCGCCGTGGTGGTGGTGAATAAGTGGGACACCCTGGAAAAGGAAACGGGCACCCTGGAAAAGTTCAAGAAGCAGGTGATCGAGGACCTGAAATTCATGGACTACGCCCCGGTGCTGTTCATCTCCGCCCTGACCGGCCAGCGGGCGAAAAACGTGCTGCCGCAGGTCAATCAGGTCTGGGAGCAGGCCAGCCGCCGCATCGGCACCGGCGCCCTCAACGACGTGCTGGGGGACGCCCAGATCGCCCTGCAGCCCCCCATGATGGGCGGCAGGAAGCTGAAAATCTATTACGGCACCCAGACCGGCACCTGCCCGCCCGCTTTCGCCCTGTTTATCAACGACGAAGAGCTGATGCACTTTTCCTACCAGCGGTATCTGGAAAACTGCCTGCGGAAGGCTTTTGGCTTTGAGGGCACCCCCATCCGCTTTCTGCTGCGGGAAAAGAAAAAGGAGGATACGCGGCCATGACGGTTTTGAAGCTTCTTTTGATTGCCGTGATCGGCTATCTGCTGGGCAGCATATCCACGGGCATTTTGTATTCCCGTGCCTTGGGCCAGGACATCCGCACCCAGGGCAGCAAGAATGCCGGGGCCACCAACATGGCCCGGGTGCACGGCATCAGCAAGGGCCTGATCACGCTGCTGGGCGATTCCCTCAAGGGGGTGCTGGCAACGCTGATCGGCTTATGGATCGCCGGGCAGTACGGGGCGATGATCGGCGGCGCCTGCGCGGCCATCGGCCATATGTGGCCCGTGTTTTTCAAATTCAAGGGCGGCAAAGGCGTCGCCACGCTGCTGGGCGTGGGCCTGGTGATCGACCCGACGGTGCTGCTGATCGCGCTGGCAGTGGCGATCCTGGCCATCGTGCTGACCAAGTATGTGTCCCTGGGCAGCATGGCGGGCGTGATCAGCTTCACCGCCGGCATCATCATCGCCCGGGGCTTCTGGCCGCTGGGAGCGTGGGCCGCGGCCCTGAGCGCCCTTTGCTGCTGGCGGCACAAAACCAATATCCAGCGCCTTTTGAAGGGCACTGAAAACAAATTCAGCATCAACAAAAAGTGATGGCAAAGCAAAGCGGAAGGGGGGGAGACATTTGCCGCTGAAACGCACCCCGGGGAAACGCCGGTTCACCACCTTCCAGGTGATTTCCGCGGGTTTCCTTTCCTTCATCCTGCTGGGCGCGCTGCTGCTGGCGCTGCCTTTTTCCAGCGTGCAGGAGGGCAGCGTTCCTTTTGCCGACTGCCTCTTCACCGCCACCTCCGCCGTCTGTGTGACCGGGCTCGTCGTGCGCGACACCGCCACCACCTGGACGCCCTTCGGCCAGGCCGTGATCCTGCTGATGATCCAGATCGGCGGGCTGGGCGTGGTGACGGCGGCGGTGATGCTGGCCTGGATCTCCGGGAAAAAGATCGGCCTGATGCAGCGCAGCACCATGCAGGAAGCCATTGCCGCGCCCCAGGTGGGGGGCATCGTGCGCCTGACCCGGTTCATCGTGTTCACGTCCCTGGTCATTGAGCTGATCGGCGCTGCGCTGCTGCTTCCTTCCTTTCTGGGGGAATTTGACTTTCCGCGGGCGCTGTGGTACGCGGTGTTCCATTCCGTGTCCGCTTTCTGCAACGCGGGCTTTGACCTGATGGGGATCCGCGGGCCGTTTTCCTCCCTGACGGATTTTTCGCAGCATATCGGAATCAACCTGGCGCTGATCCTTTTGATCACCGTGGGGGGCATCGGCTTCCTGGTCTGGAATGATATCAAGGAGCATTCTTTCCGTTTTAAGCAGTACCGCCTGCAGAGCAAGATCGTGCTTCTCACCTCCGCCGCTCTGGTGCTGATCCCGTTTTTGTGGTTCATGGCGGTGGAGATGCGGCAGCTTTCCGTCACGGAACGCATCCTGCCCGCCCTGTTCCAGTCCGTCACCCTGCGCACCGCGGGGTTCAACACAGTGGATCTAACCCAGATCAGCGGCGGGGGACAGGCGGTCATGATTTTCTGGATGCTGGTGGGCGGGTCCCCCGGCTCCACGGCTGGCGGCATGAAAACCACCACCGTGGCGGTGCTGCTGCTGACGGCCCGGGCGGTGTTCGCGCGCCGGGAGCAGGTGGAATGCATGGGCCGCCGCATCGGGGACGACACGGTGCGCCATGCCGTGGCGCTGCTGGTGATGTACTTTGTTTTGTTCTTTGTATCGGGCGTTGTGATCAGCAGCGTGGAGGGCCTTCCGCTGCTCACCTGCCTGTTTGAAACGGGCTCGGCCATCGGCACGGTGGGCGTCACGCTGGGCATTACAAGCAGATTGGGGCTTCTGTCCAGAGGCCTGCTGGTCGTGCTCATGTTCATGGGCCGCGTGGGGGGGCTGACCCTGATTTACGCCGCCCAGGCGGCTCGCCCGGGAACCCAGAGGGCGCTTCCCCTGGAAAAGATCACCGTAGGATAAAAGGAAGGGGAGACTGAAAATGAAGTCTGTGCTTTTGATCGGCCTGGGCCGGTTTGGCCGGAATATGGCGGAAAAGCTGAACGAGCTGAATTACGAGGTCATGGCCGTCGACCGGGAGGAGCAGAAGGTCAACGACGCGCTGCCCCTGGTGACAGACGCGCAGATCGGAGACGCGACCAACGAAGCGTTTCTCTCTTCCCTGGGGGTGGATAATTACGACCTGTGCTTCGTGACCATCGCGGCGGATTTCCAAAGCTCCCTCGTGGCCACGGCCCTGCTCAAGGACTTGGGCGCAAAGCGGGTGATCGCCCGGGCGTCCAGCGAGGTGCATAAGAAATTCCTGCTGCGCAACGGCGCGGACGACGTGTTCTATCCCGCCAAGCAGGTGGCCGACTGGGCCGTGATCCGCTTCGCCGCCGACCATGTGCTGGACTATATCGCCCTGGACAGCGAATACGCCATCTATGACGTGTCCGTGCCCGAGGAATGGGACGGAAAAACCGTGGGCTCCCTGGACATCCGCAAAAGGCACAACCTGAATGTGCTGGCCGTTCGCGGCGGAGGCGCGTCCAGCATGGTGGTTTCCAGCGACACCGTCCTGCACGCCAACCAGACCATCCTGGTGCTGGGCACATGGAAGGATGTTCAGAAGTGCTTTAAAATCTGATTTTCAAAAAATACTTTGCGGCTGCTGAATGATCGATTCGGCGGCTGTTTTTCATGTGCCGGTAATACTGTTCTCAAATCAAATAACCAAAAACCCACGGGCGGGGCTTTTGCAAGCCCCGCCCGTTTCAGGCTGTCGAAAAAGTATTTTCGACAGCCTGCGAATGAAAATGGAATCAGGATTCCATTTTCATTCGATGCATCCATTTCCTGCAAAAATGGGTTTTCGACCTCCAAAGGAGGCCCAAACCCCTATTTTTGCGGTCGGAAATGGATAGCGGAAGCAACATTCTGTTGCTCCTCGGCGGCCGCCTTGGGCTGCCGCCCGGCCTACGCTGAAAACGGTACACAGTACCGTTTTCCGGGCGCTTCGGCCCCTGCGGATTGTAATCGAAGGGCTGCGGCCCTTCGATGCATCCCAGGGGTTTTTCGACAATCTACCACGGGCGGGGCTTTTGCAAGCCCCGCCCGTTTGTTGATTTGTTTATTTGGTTACTTATGCGTACACGCCGGTTTCAACCTGGAAGAGCTTCCACTGGCCGTCGGCCTGGAAGAAGGTGTAGCGCTCCAGGGTGGTG
>JAFZOG010000086.1 GCA_017550745.1 Clostridia bacterium
AACTGCCTTGCATCTGATATATTAGATTTGATTGATCATACTCATAAATATATACATAATTTCTGGGTATTTCATATACTTGAAACCATAGCCGCCTTCCCTGCAAGGCGCGGGTCATATAGTCAATAAACTGATTCAAGCGTTGTTCCCTGATTGTATAAGATAAAATACATCTATACAATGGTTCGTTTTTTGAATTGGAAGATTCATAACCCTTACGCTCAGAGTCATCATCATCGCCAGAACCAGAGCGACAAGAGATTGCTCTCATCGACCATTTGCATTTCTTCCAAATTGCACCAAAATTCTTAAAGCACGGCGCTACTTTACGTTTCACCTTTTTCGGGCATAGTAGACAAGCTATCCTACATGTTTGAGTGATGAGAGCCGACGTTTTCTGTCCCCACCCGTAGGATGGAGGCCAGGTATTCCCAAGCATACTATATATAGTGGTTATTGACTTCATAACATCCATATATAGGCATAGTGGGTTTCGACAAAGATTTGGGCTGGAAATCGTTCTATCGGTAGAATTTCACAAGCCAAAATGAACATTTCAGAGGCCAGAGAATAGCAAATCATGTGTAATATGGTAAACACTTAGCCGAAACAGACCAAGAAAGGGCAAAACCAGGGACATGGGGATAGGTCTTGTAGCCCTGGTTGGGTCTAATGGACAAATACATTTTGGTTCCTTGAAAATTACACATCTGGGACTGTAACGAATTGGGGTTTGGAGTTTGCAAGATTTTTTCCTACATATTGGGGCGATGAGAGAGTAGGGCCAAAAGGTCTTATCGCTCTGGTTTTCCTCTACAATATGTTCAAAAACAGTACAGACGTTGAGAAGAAAGACCAAAATGAGTGTGCAATTTACAAGTACAATAACCTGATAATTCGGAGGTTTCGAGTACACGGCTTGATAGAAAATGAACACGGTCGGCGCACAAAAAAAGCCCGCCCTGTGAGCATCATTCCTCTCCTGGGGCGGGGTAGGATGAAACGCACAAGGCAGGCGGGTATAACGAACAAGCCGTTGCCAAAGCACAAGGCAGGCAAGCCAGTGGGCGGCTTAACTGAGGGGCGGCAGGGCCGCGTGTGAGCGGCGGTAGGTCTGATTAGCCTCGTCCCTTTCACAGCAGCAGACTGGCGTTCCGCCGTGGCCTTCACCATAAAGAAAGGCGGGCAGGCTGTATTACCTCGTCCCCTTCATCCTTTCATAGAGGAAGACTGGCATTCTGCCGTGAACCGTAGAAGCCAACGCAAGCGATTTTCAGCGTGCGGAACGGTAAGTTAGCGGGGGTGGTAGGGAACTTGAAAGGGAGATTTACATTTTGGCATGATTGCTTCGTTGGCCTTCTCACGAATAATGATGGTATCAGGATGTTTCAGCTCCGTATTGTAAGCCGGAGTTGATTCGGTTGTTCTGCGTCTCCCGTCCATTGGTACGACATACGCTCCGTCATGCCCCGGAGCACGGACAGAGCTAGGTCATCCCCTTTTCCGGTCACATCCAGGCGTTCCCCTCCATAGCTGAAGGTCCATTCCGCGGTTTCCGAGGCCTCAGAGTATTCGCATATTGCTTGAATGCGGGGATTTTCCAGCAGGGAAGTCAGCATCTGTGCCGTTTCCTCAAAGACAAGCTGGATGCGGCTGGCAGTCTTAGGAGCGATCTGATTCTTATTGCAGTAGGCTTCAATCTGCCCCGCCATGCCGAGGAAGTCGTAATCCTGGCTTTCGATGATCAATTCCAGCACCTTCAGCTTTTTGATGAATCGCCGGGTGTTTTCTTTTTGTGGATGATCGAAAATCTGTTCGGGGCTCCCGTCCTCGTAAATGCCGCCCTCGTCCATGAAGAACACACGGTTGGAAATGGCTCGGGCGAAGTTCATTTCATGGGTCACGATCATGAGGGTCTTGCCGGTTTTGGATAGGTCGCGGATGACCGCCTGCACTTCCCCCACCATGGTGGGATCCAAGGCACTGGTGGGCTCGTCGAACAGAATGATGTCCGGGTCCATGGCTAAGGTTCGGGCGATGGCGATGCGCTGCTTCTGTCCGCCGGAAAGCTCGTCCGGGTAATTCAGCGCCTTTTCCGCCAAACCCACCGTGCGCAGCAGGCGCATCCCATCGTCATAGGCTTCCTGCCTGCTCTTGCCCAGCAAATCCATGGGGGCCAGCATGATGTTTTCGATCACGGTCAGGTGCCCGAACAGGTTGAAGGACTGGAACACCATGCCCATCTTCTGACGCACCTTGTTGATATCGCACTTTTTATCCGTGATTTCCACACCGTCCACCCACACCTTACCGGAAGTGGGCTTTTCCAGTTGGTTGATGCAGCGCAGCAGGGTGCTTTTCCCCGTGCCAGACGGGCCGATCACGGAGATCACGTCCCCATCGTGGATTTCCACGGACACGTCCTTCAGGGGTGTAATGTTGGGATAGACCTTCTTCAAATGCTCGATCTTAATCATGTGTTTTCACCCCTTTTAGGATTGTTTCCGGATTGCGTTTTTTGGGATTCATGCTAATCTGAATTTTGCTGACCAGGAAGCCCAGCAGCCCTTCCAGGATGAAGTAGATCACCGTCACCGCGATAAGAGGGAAGAAGGCTTCATAGGTGCGGCTGCGCACGATGTCGCCCATCTTGGTCAGGTCCTGCACAGCGATGTAACCCACGATAGCCGTTGCCTTGATGAGGCCCACGATCTCGCCCTTGTAGGCGGGCAGGATATGGGGGATAGCCTGGGGCAGGATGATGCGGAAGAATGTGCGCCGGTTGGCGTAGCCCAGGGCGTAGGCTGCTTCATACTGGCCCCGGTCAATGGTTCCCACACCCATTTTCAGCAGCCCGTACACGGAAGCGCCGAAAGTGAGCGTGAAGCCAATGACCGCTACGAAAATACCGCTGATGGCGACGGTACCGAAGATGATGTAATACAGGATCATGAGCAGCACCACCATGGGCATGCCCTGCACCAGCCACATGGAAAACCGCGTTACGCCGTTGGCGACAATGTTCCCGTTCCGGCACATCATAAACACGGCGAAGCCCAAAGCCGTGCCGAAGAGAACGGACAGGACGGTGATCAGCAGGGTAGTCAGCACGCCGTCCACGAACAGCTTCCAGCGACCCTCCCGGATGAAGGTTTTGTTGAAGCTGGATACGATGCCGTCCCAGAAGGATTCCTTCTGCTCAGAAACGACGGAGGTCTGCTGTTCCGCCTTCAACACGGCCAACACCGTGCCGCCGGAGAAATACGGATCGGAGAACAGCACCGATTCCGCGCGCTCGGGTGTAATGGTGATACCGGCCGCGCCAAAAGAGTATTTCCCGGTATATACGCCGGGCAGGATGCCGCTGAAATCCATGTTCTCGATTTTCAGGCCGTATCCGTAAGCCTGGCAGAAGTGAGCGGCAATTTCAATATCGTAGCCCACGATTTTTCCGTCCTGGATATAGGTGAACGGCTCGTACAGCGCTTCCGTGGCCAGAATCAGCGTGCCGTTGGAAGCGGGAAGCGCTTGATAGTCCATCATTTCCTTGGCGGGGCTCTCCCCGTTCCACTTCTCTTCGAGCTCATCCAGCGTGCCGTTGGCCTTGATGCCCCGGAGGAATTCATTGAACTGCGCGCAGAGCGCTTCTCCATCCTCCGATTTGGGGAAAACAAAGCCGAAATCAAACTGATCCAGGTATTCCGGAATGGCGGTGAGCCGGCTTTCCTGCCGCATCTGGGATTTCAAGACCGGCATGTCCACAGCGTATGCTTCGATTTTTCCCGTTTTGAGCGAGTTGATCAGATCCGCCTTGCTGTTCACGTACACGATTTCCGCGTTGGGCAGGGCCTTTTTGACCAGCTCGTCAAAGCTCTGGCCCGTCTGCACGCCGATCTTCGCGTTGGCAAGCTGGCTGAGGGATGTGTATTTCCCCTCCGGAATATCCATTTGCGCTGCAGCCTGGGTTGAAAGCACGCCCACGGCAATGCCGCCGTAGTAGTTGGGTGAGCTGAACAGCACGCTTTCGGCTCGCTCCTGCGTAACGGTGATGCAGGAGGAAGCGAACTCGCACTTGCCGCTCTGCACGGAAGGAAGGATGCCGCCAAAGTCCATGGGCACGATTTCCAGGCCGTAGCCGTATGTCTGGCAGAACCGGGCGGCCACATCCACGTCATAGCCCACGATCTTGTTATTCTTCATGTAGGTAAAAGGGATCATGGACAAGTCCGCCGCCATGCGCAGCGTACCGTTTGGTGCGGGCAGACTGGCAAAGTCTATCACCGTGCGCTTTTCATCGTCTTCGCCGAACCAGACGGCGTCGATTTCCCGCATGGTTCCTTCCGCCCATAGTTTTTCCAGAAATTCGCTGTACTGATCCCGCAGCGTTTGGCCCGCTTCCGTCTTAGGGAACACAGCGGCCAGGTTGCTTTCGTCCAGATACTCTTCCAGGATCACCAACTGCGGGTTTTCGATTTTCAGGAAACGAAGGGTAGGTTCATCCATGCACCCGGCGTCCAGCTTCCCGGCACTCAGCGCCGCAAGCACGTCGGTCACGGTGTTGAAGTAATAAACTTTCGCGTCCGGTAGCCGCGTTTCTGCCAGCGCTCCGCAGATCGTGCCAGTCTGCACGCCGATGCGGGCAGCGGCCAAATCATTCAGGGAAGCAATCCCGGTATTGTCCGTCTGCCGCGTGGATGCCGCCGCTTTGCTCTTGAGGATCGCCATCACCGTGCCGCCGGTATAATAAGGATCGGAGAAGTTGACGCTTTCCTTCCGCTCTTCGGTGATGGTCAGCCCGGCGGCGGCTAAGTCCGCTTTCCCGGACTGGATGGCGGGCAGGATGCCGTCAAACAGCATGGGAACCACTTTCAGCCCGTACCCGTTCGCTTCGCAGAACCGGGCGATCAGGTCGATTTCCAGGCCCACCACTTCGTCGCCCCGGTAATAGTTCATTGGAGCGTAAGCGCCCTCCGTCGCCAGGGTCAAAACACCGTTCGGCGCAGGGAAAGAAGCGTAGTCTGGCACGGTCTTTTCACTTTCCGGGCCGTCCGTCCATTTTTGGGTGAGCTTCGCAAGTTCCCCGCTTTCCTTCATGGACGCGAACCAAACGTTGATTTCCGCAAGCAACTTTTCCCCGGCTTCCGTCTTGGGCAGGGCAATGCCGAAATCAAAATCGTCCATGCGTTCTTCCAGAACGGTCAGCTTATTGTTCTCCGCCGCCATCAGCCGGATCACCGGTTCGTCGCCAGGGAAGGCGTCGATCTTGTTGGTTTCCAGCGCGGCGGCCATATCGGGATAGGAATTGAAATAGCTGATTTTCGCGTCCGGCAGCGTTTCCAGTACGATTTCGTCAAAGGTGGTGCCTGTCTGCACGCCGATGCGCTTACCATTCAACTGGTTCAGCGTGATTGTTTCCGCTTGGCCGGCGGCGTTTGCCGTCTGTTCATCGTCGGCCTTCAGCACCGCCAGCACAGCCCCCGTTTTGTAATTGGCGGAGCCGAAAAGCACGCTTTCCTTGCGTTCTTCCGTAACGGTGATTCCGCAGGCGGCAAAATCCACCTTGCCGCTTTGCACGGCAGACAGGATACCGCCAAAGTCCATAGGCTCGACTACCAGCCTGTAGCCGTATTCCCGGCAAAACCGGGAGGCGATATCCACGTCGTAACCCACGACGCGGTTATACTTCACATAGGCAAAAGGAATGATAGACGTATCCACGGCCATTCGCAGGGTGCCGTTGGTATCAGGCAGCGCTTCATAATCCAAAACGGTACGCTTTGCTTCATTTTTGCCGTACCAGATTTCGTCCAGTTCCTGAATGACGCCGTTTTCCCACAGACTGTCCACAAAAGCGCTGTATTGATCCCGCAGAGCCTGGCCTTTTTCGGTTTTTGCGAAGATAGGCGCGTACTCAAAGGTATCCAGATATCCGTCCACGATCATCAGGTCGTCATTTTCCATCATGATGAATTTCGGGATGGTTTCATCCGTGGCCCATGCGTCGATCTTGTTGGCCCGCAGGGCGGCCAGCAGATCTGCCTGGTTATTGTAATAGGACAGGATGGCGTCGGGAATCCTGGCCTCCACCTGCTGCCCGCTGGTGGTACCCACCCCTACGCCGATGCGCTTGCCGCTGAACTGTGCAAAGGAAGAAACGGCGGTACTCTGCTGTGCCAACGCGGGGCTTTCATTTGTAAGGACCGCCAGCACAACTCCGCCCTTGCTTGTAGGTTCGGAAAAGAGCACCTGCTCCTCCCGTTCAGGCGTCACGTTCATATCCGTGGTAAAATCGTATTTGCCGGACTGGATGGCCGGGATACGGGCGGAAAAATCCACGTCACCCAATTCCAGCTTATATCCCGCATACCGGCAGAAGCGCACCACCAAGTCGATATCGTAGCCCACGTTTTTGCCGTCCTTGATGTAGGAGAAGGGCATATCCGTGGAGGTGGTCACCACGCGGATGGTGCCGTTTTCGCCGGTCAGACCGGACATGTCCACGATTTTTCGTTCTTCATCCATTCCGAACCATATATCATCCAGCTCCTGCATCGTGCCGTCCGCCCAGCATTTTGCCAGGAAAGCGTTCAGTTCCCCGCACAGGGCGGCGCTCTCCGGGTCATTTTTTCGGAAAGCGAAGCTGTAATTGTTTTCGGTAATGCGTTCGGGGATGTAGTCGATTTTCGGCTGTTCCGCGTGGACGGTTTTCATCGACGGTTCATCTCCAAGATAGGCGTCGATCTTACCCGCCAGTAGCGCGGCAATGCAGTCCGGATAGCTGTTGAACAACAGGTATTCGCTGTCCGGGAAACATTCATGGGCGATGTCCTCCATCAGCGGGCCGGTAAGCACGCCGAGGCGCATCCCATTGTAAGCCTGCCATGCGGGCGCAGCCGCGGTTTCTTCCGCGCAGGCGGAAAAGGCCAGCAGAAGCAGCAGAACAGAAAGCAATGCAAGAAACCGTTTCTTCATGTGGTCACTCCCTTACGATTCAATGGTCAGGATGTCCGCAAACCTCGTGGCACCGTTTTCCAAAATCCATGTTCAGTTCTCCATTTATTCAAAATTGAGCCGTGGGTCTTTGTTGAGCGTCATTCGTCGAGGATATTGTCGCCGATGATGAAGTTGGCAAAGCCGTAGCCTTCCTTATACTTCATCCACGTGTCTTCCATCCCTGCCTCGTCCAGGTTCACTTTTGCGGTGAAATCGGCCGTCTCCGCGTCCTTCAGTTCCGTATATTCGGCGATGAAATTCTCCCAGCCCTTGGGCTGCAAAACCTTCACGAAACTGACGATCGCCTGGAAAGCCAGGTCGTCCAGTCCGCCGTATTCACTGATGGTAACGTACACGCCGTCTTTCGTGGCGGTGCCGACCACTTTGACCTTGCCATAGGGGAGGCTGATCATTTCGTAATCTTCTCCCAGCAGCGGCTTCCAGCCTTCCTCCAGCAAATATGCTTCACTGATCGCCAAGCCCTCCATGGCGTCTAAATCGTATTCGTAGGGCCCGGCGATATTGACGCTCACCTTCTTTTCGCCATCGCTCTCGTCATAGGTCAGGTATTTGCCCTGCAATTCCGACAGGGCGTTGATGTAGCCAAGGAACAAATCGGTTTTA
>JAFZOG010000087.1 GCA_017550745.1 Clostridia bacterium
GCTGCACAGGCCCAGGCGCTTGCTTTCCATGGCTGCCGCCGCCATCTCAAACGTCTTCCCGGCCCCCACTTCGTGTGCCAGCAGGGTATTCCCGCCGTACAGGATATGGGCGATGGCGTTCCGCTGATGGGGCCGCAGGTCGATTTCCGGGTTCATGCCTGCGAAAGAAATATGGGAGCCGTCGAACTCCCGGGGCCGGGTGCTGTTGAAACGCTCGTTGTATTCCCGCACCAGGTCTTCCCGCCGTTCCGGGTCTTTCCATACCCATTCCCGAAAGGCGTCCTTGATGGCCTGCATCTTCTGCTGGGCCAGGGTGGTTTCCTTCTTGTTCAGGACGCGGGTTTCTTTGCCGTCCGCGTCATAGCCTTTGTCGTATATCTTTACGTCCCGCAGGTTGAGGGCGGCTTCCAGCAGGTCGTATGCGCTGGCCCGATCCGTACCGTATGTTCTGTACGCCGCCACGTCAATGGAAGGGATCGTCCGCTTATTGGGGATGTTCCATTCCGCTGTCATCGGGGAGAAATTGACCGTGACAGCGTACCGGTTGGCCGCGTAAACGTAATCACTCCACCGGTTGCGGCGGGGTGTATTAAAGATTTCGTACATGAATTGCTGGATATATTTCTTGTCGATCCAGGTAGCGCCCAAACGCACGTTGATTTCCGAAGCGCTCAGATCCTGGGGCTGTACGGCTTCCAGGGCTTTTACATTGACAGCAAAGGAAGCGTCCTGATCAGCCCAGGACTTTGCGAACCGCAGTTTCTGCCGCACGTTGCCGCTGAGGTATTCGTCGGCGGTGACGTACTTGGATCGGCCATCCCTTCCGGCAGGTTCCGGGAGGCGAAAGATCACGCCCTGGAGGTCATTGATGATTTCTTCCTCGGATTTATCGGTGAGATGCGCCATGAAGGGCAAGTCTACCTTCGCCCGCTCCGCGATGGACAGGGCCAGGGCTTCCACGGCAGTGTCCACATGGTCTACCACCGTCTGTTGGCGTATGGTACGCTTGGTGAACATATCCGCTTTCCGTTCCAGAGCGCCGTTTTCGTCCAGCACTTCCAGGGAACAGAGCAGGTAGTAGGAGGAATCGTCGGAGAAAGCCAGGGCGTTCCCGCGGGAGTTAATCAGACCGTATTTGGCGGTATAGGCGTCATATAAGGTATTGAGCCTTTCCTGGAGCGCGTGAATGGTGTTATCGCTGGCGTTTTCCAATTGGGCGCTCATGAGCTGCCGCACACAGTTCCGCAGCTCCACCATACCCGCCGTGCGCTCCTGGGCTGTCTGGCTGAGTTTGGGCCGCACCATGCGGGAATCTTCCCGAAAGTACACTTTTCCGTCCACCACGGTATAGGAAAAGTTGGGTACGGTTGGATCAGCGGGGATGGAATCTTCTATTTCTTCTCCCTCCGCCAGATCGGGCAGCTCCGCTTCCTGGTAGGTGCCCTGCAAATGGGTGATGGCCTCAGAAAGTTGCTGGCCCAGGTCAGCGCCGGGGACAGGCTGGCAGGCGGTTTCCTTTTCATAGCCGTACATCTTATCTTCCCATATCATGGTGCCAAGCACCATTTCAGGATGATCGACATAATAGCTGTTCACCGGCACGCCATCCGGCATTTCGCCCAGGTGAACCCAATCCGGTTCGATGTCGATGGGTCGATCACGCTTTTGCAGGAAGATAATGTCTGTGGTGACTTCGGTGCCAGCGTTGGCGGTGAAAGCGTTGCTTGGCAGACGGATCGCCCCCAGCAGTTCGGCGCGCTGGGCCAGGTATTTCCGCACTTCCGGGGATTTGGCGTCCAGGGTGTAACGGGACGTGACGAACGCCACGATACCGCCGGGTCGCACCTGATCGAGCGCTTTGGCGAAGAAATAGTTGTGAATATTAAAACCGAGCTTGTTGTAAGCCCGGTCATTGACCTTGTAATTTCCGAAAGGCACGTTGCCCACGGCGACATCGAAGATGTCCCGGCGATCCGTGGTTTCAAAGCCCGCCACGGTAATATCCGCCTGGGGATACAGCTTTTGCGCGATCCTGCCAGTGATGCTGTCCAGCTCCACGCCGTAGAGCTTACTGCCCCGCATTTCATCCGGCAGCATCCCGAAGAAATTGCCTACGCCCATGGCGGGCTCTAGGATATTACCCGTTTTGAAGCCCATGTTGCCCAGAGCTTCATAGATACCCCGGATGACGGTGGGTGACGTATAGTGCGCGTTCAGGGTGGAAGCGCGGGCGGCGGTGTATTCTTCCGATGTAAGCGCCGCTTGCAATTCCTTGTATTCACCGCTCCATTCCCGCTTTTCCGGGTCAAAGGCGTTTGCCAAACCGCCCCAGCCTACGTACTTTGACAAGGTTTCCTGTTCTTCCGGGGTCGCGGGCCGCCCTTCGTTCTCCAATATTTTCAGGGTGTAGATGGCGGCCATGTTGTTTTTGAATTTTGTTTTTGCCCCGCCTTCGCCCAGGTGGTCGTCGGTGATGCGGAAGTTTTCGGCGGCGGGCGGCGGCGCGGTCTGCTGTTCTGGAGCAGATACGTCATCCGGCTGTAAAGCCTCATGGTGCTGAGTGTTTTCCTGCCATGTTTCCCGCGCCTGCTGCCGCTGTTCCAGGGTGGCGGTTCGGAGCAGATGATCGTTCCTTCTGTCCTGGGCAAGCAGTGTTTCCAGCCGTTCCATGCTCTCTGTACGGAGAACGGGATAAACGTTTTGCGTATCGAGGGGCTGAAACTGCACGTCAAACAATCCGATGCGCTCAACCTGATACGCCTGCCCGTCCAGGTAGGCAATATCATGGTACATACAATCGTATTGAAATTCCCGCACGGGCCGGGTTTCCGTCACCTGATAGCCGTTCTCTGTCAGTTCCACGACGGTTTCCATCATGCGGGGCGGGGATTGATTGTTGTCCTGCTCCGTTCCAGCTTTGGGAATATCGGAATCCGGGATGGAAGGTTCGCTTTCCTGCGGGGCCGCGGTATCATTTTCAATTTCCCGTTCTGCCGCATCCGGCTGTATTTCCTCCATGGGCGGATAATCCGGTTCTTCTTCCAGGTAAGAGCGGACAAATTCTGTATTTTCTTCCCGGATGGAAGGAAATCGTGCGTCAGGGACAGAATCAATATCCCGAAGCGTGACGGTTCCCTGTTCATAGTTGACCTGAACGATTTCATATTTCCGATGGTCAATATGCACAGAAGCATGGATCGGCAGATAGTCCTGGCCCCGGAGGTATTTTGTTTCCTCATGGGTGCCATCCTGGTTTTCCCCGGCCAGATAAACGTCGCTGCCTGTTTGCCAGAGTTTTCGGAAACTGGACTGCCAGCGATCAGCAGGGAAACCGGTCACCTGAACCTGCCCGCCCGGTATTTCTTTGATAAGGGTTTTCGCGTTCAGGATTCGCGCTGCCTTTTCAGCATCGTCACCATAAAACTCATAGTAACCGTGCTGCTCAAAGCCGAGGAGAGCATCGGGATGCTGTGCTTTCAGATCGTTGTATTCCGCCGCGGCTTCCACAGAAAGGGGCAAAGCAACGGTTTCTTCCGCTGAAAGCGGAGCGGTATCTTTTTGCTCAATGGTTTCCACTGTCTCAGACGAATCAATATCCGGCGCGGGCGCTTCTTCCTGAACCTGTTCCTGGGCGGTAACCGCGAAAGCAAAGCTGCCGCTGTCGATTTGCGCCTCAAAGCCTTTTCTCTCCATCCGGGTGGATTCGGCGTCTTCTGAACCTGGAAAGGTGCACCAGACATTTTCCGCGTCCACACGGTCTATGCGAATGGAAATATGCAGATCGTCGTCAACGACCCAATCCAGTTCATCCCCGGCGCGGTAGGTATGGCCGCCGGGCGTATGAAACGCTTTCTCGGCCTCCTTGCCGCCTTTGAGGATGTATTTGCCATTGTCTATATTTTCTTCTATGGCGCTTCGCAGCACAGCGATCCGTTCACCATCGGAAAACCTGTCAGAGGAAAGAACAAAGTCCCCGTTTTCATCAATGCTTTCCAGCAGAATGGAAGCAGCAGACCCGCCGGGCCGCGTGTATTGGAAAGTATCGCCCACACGATAATGAATCCCTCCCGGCGTGATAAACTCCGTTGGGGAAGGTGTTTCGGCGGCGGAAGAAGGGGCGCTGATTTCCGGTTCTTCTGTTTCACCGTAGGCTTCCCGGTTCGCTTCCTGGGAGAGGTTCTCCGTCTTTTCTTCTTCCGTGAAAAACCTGTCCTCCTGGATCAGCCGAAGAATACCGCGCTGCACCCGCGTCCAGGAAATATCCCCTTCCGCGCCTACGCTGCCATGCACGGGATAGGCGGGCAGGTCGTCGCCGTATTCCTGCCGCAGCCAGGCGGCGGCATCTCGTTCGCGGCCATGCGTGCGCATATATTCCATCACAGCGCGCTTGCTGTCCATGCTGCCGTTCCATTCCCGGAGCGCTTCATCAATGTCGGCCTGTGCGATGGTTCGCGGGGAGGACGCGGGCGAAGATACTGCCTGTGATGACGTTTCCTGCCTGGATTCTTCCCGCGCAGCCGAAGAAGGAGAGGAAGGTTCCTCAACAGTGATAGCGGACTGTTCCTGATTTTCTTGTTTAGCGGTAGTGCTTGACACTTCTTGTTCACCTTTGACCGTTTGGTCCGAAGAAACAAGCATTGGTTCCCGCTTCTCTCCAAACAGGGGATATTTTTCTTCCATATAGTCTTTCACGGTATCCAGCGCCTGATTGCGGATGGTGTAACGCCGATCATTGGGCAGCGTCATTTCGGACAGAGCAAGCAGGGACGCATGAATGGCCTGCACCCGTTCCGGGTCGGTTAGTTGCTCCTGCGTCTGCTGCACGTTTTCCCAGTAATCCGTGATGGCGTTCCCGGTAAAGGGA
>JAFZOG010000088.1 GCA_017550745.1 Clostridia bacterium
GCTGCACAGGCCCAGGCGCTTGCTTTCCATGGCTGCCGCCGCCATCTCAAACGTCTTCCCGGCCCCCACTTCGTGTGCCAGCAGGGTATTCCCGCCGTACAGGATATGGGCGATGGCGTTCCGCTGATGGGGCCGCAGGTCAATTTCGGGGTTCATTCCGGCGAAGGAAATATGGGAACCGTCGAACTCCCGGGGCCGGGTGCTGTTGAAGCGCTCGTTGTATTCCCGCACCAGGTCTTCCCGGCGCTCCGGGTCTTTCCATATCCATTCCCGAAAGGCGTCCTTGATGGCCTGCATCTTCTGCTGGGCCAGGGTGGTTTCCTTTTTGTTCAAGACGCGGGTTTCTTTCCCGTCCGCGTCATAGCCTTTGTCGTATATCTTCACATCCCGCAGGTTCAGGGCGGCTTCCAGCAGGTCGTATGCGCTGGCCCGATCCGTGCCGTAGGTTCTGTACGCCGCCACGTCAATGGAAGGGATCGTCCGCTTGTTGGGGATGTTCCATTCCGCAGTCATTGGGGAGAAATTGACCGTGACAGCGTACCGGTTGGCCGCGTAAACGTAATCACTCCATCGGTTGCGGCGGGGCGTATTGAAGGTTTCGTACATGAATTGCTGGATGTACTTTTTGTCGATCCAGGTAGCGCCCAAACGCACGTCGATTTCCGAAGCGCTCAGATCCTGGGGCTGCACGCCCTCCAGGGCTTTCACATTTACCTGGAAGGATGAATCGGAATCAGCCCATGCCCTTGCCTGCCGCAGCTTTTGCCGCACATTGCCGCTGAGATATTCGTCTGCGGTGACGTACTTGGAGCGGCCATCGCTGCCAGCCGGTTCCGGGACGCGAAAGATCACGCCCTGGAGGTCATTGATGATTTCTTCCTCGGATTTCTCGGTGAGATGCGCCATAAAGGGCAAGTCTACCTTCGCCCGTTCCGCAATGGACAGGGCCAGGGCTTCCACGGCAGTGTCCACATGGTCTACCATCGGCTGCTGGCGAATCGTTCTTTTCGTGAACATATCCGCTTTCCGTTCCAGAGCGCCGTTTTCGTCCAGTACTTCCAGGGAACAGAGCAGGTAGTAAGAGGAATCGTCGGAGAAAGCCAGGGCGTTGCCACGGGAATTGATAAGGCCATATTTGGCGGTATAGGCGTCATATAAGGTATTGAGCCTTTCCTGGAGTGCGTGAATGGCCTCATCACTGTGATTGTTCATCTGCGCGTCCATGAGCTGCCGCACACAGTTCCGCAGCTCCACCATGCCCGCGGTACGCTCCTGGGCCGTCTGGCTGAATTTGGGCTGCACCATGCGGGAATCTTCCCGAAAGTACACTTTTCCGTCCACCACGGTATAGGAAAAGTTGGGTACGGTTGGATCGGCGGGGATAGAATCCTCGATTTCCTCACCCTCCGCCAGATCGGGCAGATCGGCTTCCCGGTAAGTGCCGGTAATGTGCTGAACCGCTTCGGAAAGCTGCTGGCCCAGGTCAGCGCCGGGAATAGGCTGGCAGGCGGTTTCCTTCTCATAGCCGTACATCTTATCTTCCCATACCATGGTTCCCAGCACCATTTCGGGGTGATCGACGTAATAGCTGTTCACCGGCACGCCATCCGGCGTTTCTCCCAGGTGTACCCAGTCCGGTTCGATGTCGATGGGCCGGTCCCGCTTTTGCAGGAAGATGATGTCCGTGGTGACTTCGGTGCCCGCGTTGGCGGTGAAAGCGTTGCTGGGCAGACGAATCGCCCCCAGCAGTTCGGCGCGCTGGGCCAGGTATTTCCGTACCTCCGGGGATTTCGCGTCCAGGGTATACTTGGACGTGACGAACGCCACGATGCCGCCGGGCCGCACTTGATCGAGCGCCTTGGCGAAGAAATAGTTGTGAATATTAAAACCGAGCTTGTTGTAAGCCCGGTCATTGACCTTGTAATTGCCGAAGGGTACGTTACCCACGGCCACGTCATAGAAATCACGGCGGTCCGTGGTTTCAAAGCCCGCCACGGTAATGTCCGCCTGGGGATACAGCTTTTGCGCGATCCTGCCGGTGATGCTGTCCAGTTCCACGCCGTAGAGCTTACTGCCCCGCATTTCATCCGGCAGCATCCCGAAGAAATTGCCCACGCCCATGGCGGGCTCCAGGATATTGCCTGTTTTGAAGCCTATGTTTCCCAGGGCTTCATAGATCCCGCGAATCACCGTGGGCGAAGTATAGTGCGCGTTCAGGGTGGAAGCGCGGGCGGCAGAGTATTCTTCCGGGGTAAGCGCCGCCACCAGTTCCTTGTATTCACCGCTCCATTCCCGCTTGTCCGGGTCAAAGGCATTGGCCAAGCCGCCCCAGCCCACGTACTTTGACAGGGTTTCCTGTTCTTCCGGGGTCGCGGTCCGCCCTTCGTTCTCCAATATTTTCAGGGTGTAGATAGCGACCATGTTGTTTTTGAACTTGGTTTTCGCGCCGCCTTCGCCCAGGTGGTCGTCGGTGATGCGGAAGTTTTCGGCAACCGGAGACACTGTTTTCCCAGGAGGATCAAGGTTCGGTTCGTCTACATGAAGGGTCTGTATTACAATATCGTAGGGCAGGCCATTCTTTTCTCCGGGATAATATGCTGTGGTTTCATACCGGGTGGACGGTTCTTTCTCTGCCCCAGGAAGAACAGCGTTATCTGATAGGAGAGGATCTTCTGCCGGAATTGTTTCTTCCCGATTCTCAGAAATTGACGCAGTTTCGGTTTCTGACGTTTTTGGTTCTATTTCAGGAATGGATTGTGCTTCTTCAGAGGAAAACGGAAAACCCGGTTCTTCTTCCAGATAGGAGCGCACGGCGTCCAGCGGCATTTCCCGGAACAGGGGGTAATTTGATTCCCGCATCATGGTCATGTCCTGGAGACTCGCGGTACGAAACCGGAAGTACACGCTTCCGACCCGGAACTCTCTGCCATCAATATGAAGGACAGCATTCAGAGGAACATAATCCTCTCTGCGGAGGTACTTCGTTTCCTCATGGGTGCCATCCGGCTTTTCACCGGCAAGATACACGTTATTACCGGCGCTCCACAGGATTCTGAACTGTGACTGCCAGCGATTGACTGGAAAGCCAGTGACTTCAACATGACCGCCCGGAATCTCTTTTGTAAGGGTTTTTGTGTTCAGAAACACGGCGGCGCGTTTCGCGTCCTCGCCATAGAATTCATAATAACCATGCTGCTCAAAGCCGATCAAGGCGTCGGGATAGCGTGCTTTCAGATCGTTGTATTCCGCCGCGGCTTCAACGGGCATTGGCAAAGTGACGGTTTCTTCCGCTGCGAGCGGGGCGGTATCCTGGCCTGCAGTTATTGGAGAAGTTTCCTGCACAACTTCCTTGGGCTGATCCTGCTCATGAGGAACAGGAGAAAACCGACCGTTATCAATCTGCGCCTCAAACCCTTTCCGATCCAGACGGTTCGGTTCCGTTGCATTGTCCTCCAGAAAGGTACACCAGACGTTTTCCGCCTCCACCCGCTCCACGCGCAGATGGATATGTAAATCACCGTCAACGTCCCAATCCAGTTCATCCCCTATATGATAGGTAGTGCCGCCGGGCGTAGTGTATTCCGAATCTGGTGTTGGAGCAGGAGCGTCCATTGCTTTTGCGTCTGTTTCAGGCAAAGGCCGGGAGGCAATCTGTTCTTTTTCTTCCTCTATGAAGAACCGATCTTCCTGAATCAGCTGAAGGATACCGCGCTGCACCCGCCTCCAGGAAATATCCCCTTCCGCGCCTACGCTGCCATGCACGGGATAGGCGGGCAGATCGTCGCCGTATTCCTGCCGCAGCCAGGCGGCGGCGTCCCGTTCGCGGCCATGCTCCCGCATGTATTCCACCACGGTGCGCTTGCTGTCCATGCTGCCGTTCCATTCCCGCAGGGCTTCATCAATATCGGCCTGCGCGATTGTTCGCGGGGAGGATGCGGGCTGTTCCAGATTCTCTTGTTCTACCGCAGCCATTGGCGCTTCTTGTTCATCCTTGTCCGCCTGTTCAGAAGTAGAAACAAGCATTGGTTCCCGCTTCTCTCCAAACAGGGAGTATTTTCCTTCCTGATAGGCTTCTACGGTTTCCAGCGCCTGATTGCGGATGGTGTATCGCCGATCATTGGGCAGCGTCATTTCGGACAGAGCAAGCAGGGACGCATGAATGGCCTGCACCCGTTCCGGGTCGGTTAGTTGCTCCTGCGTCTGCTGCACGTTTTCCCAGTAATCCGTGATGGCGTTCCCGGTAAAGGGA
>JAFZOG010000089.1 GCA_017550745.1 Clostridia bacterium
CACAAACTTCCGTAACCCCAGATCGACTGGCGAATGTACTCTTCTCTACCCAACAGAGTGATTTCGCCTGTCGGAGTCCAGAGGGTGAAACCCTCTGGCGCAGGTCTGGGCGCGCGGAGCGCCCAGCGTATCCCCTTACTCACTTAAAGCGCCCTATCATTCATTTCACCGAACAGAAACAAGCAAAAAGGCGGGAAGCGCTTTTCAGCGCTTCCCGCCCGGTATGGAAGGATCAACCGATCAGTTGGCGTTATGGAAGTCAAGGTATTCGCACTTGGTCACGGGGTCGGTGCGGTACTTTTCGGTGCGGGCATCGTTGATCACGCCGGACCAGTTGAGGCCGAAGGCGAAATCATAGGTGTTGCCGGCAGCGTCCACATAGCATTCCACGTCCCGGATGGTGTCTTCGTCCTGGGCGTCCACGGCGTCCATGGAGGCGGGCATCTGGAAGGGCAGCAGGGCGTAGGGCTCGTTTTCGCCGGAGATGATCTGCCATACGGCGTCCGCGTTGAACCAGACACCGCCGCCGATCTCGCCGCCGTCCTGGCCGAAGTGGTACAGGATCACATCAGCCAGCGGATCGACTTCCGCCATCACCATAGGCGCGCCAGCCGCGATGACCGCGATCACGGGACAGCTCACGGCGGACTTCACGTATTCCAGCATGTAGAGGTCGGCAATGTTGCTGTCGTCGCCGATGGGATTGCCGTTCCAGGACCAGTTGGCCCCGTTGTCGCCGGCGATGGAGACTTCACGGGCCTTGGTGGGCGTATAGCCGTGGTACTGCAGGTTGCCGCCCAGCATTTTGCCTTCCTCGTTGGTGGCGCCGTCCTGCTTGGCGGCCTTCATGTAGACCACCGCAAAGTCGCACTTGGCCAGGTCTTCCGCGGAAGCGCGGACTACGTCGTTCTCGGTGTAGGTGCCGTCGGGGCCGGAGGGATCGCCGACAGAATCGGTAATGACATTATAATACTTGGCAGCCACCGCGATGTCGGTGCAGGGGCCCCAGGACGCGGGCGTGCCCTCCTGGGAGGAGTTGCCTTCGGTGGCGGCGGTGAAGATGTAAGGGATGTAGACGGTCTTCTTCTCGCCTTCCGCCTTGGGCGCGATGACGCCGCCTTCGTTCTTGAGCATGATGATGGTCTTTACATGCTCCGCTTCGGCTTCAGCGGTGAACTGAATGCTGTTGTAGCCGTATTCCTGGGCGGTGTCGTAGTCGATGTAGGGGTTGTCAAACAGGCCGCAGTTGATCTGGGAAACGAAGAAGTCCTTCGCGCACTCGCGGTACACGGCCAGCGCGGCTTCCTCGCCGATCTGCTCACAGAGCAGCTCGAACGCGGCAACGGGGGATTCCACGTCCGCGGAGCCGCCGGTCTGGGTGATGCCGATCTGGTACACGTAAGCATGGCGCTCCACAACGTTCTTGTCCTCCATGCCCCAGATGCGGCCGCCGTCGTCAATGACGCCCCAGTCGGACACGATGATGCCGTCCCAGCCCGCTTCATCCAGCAGGCCCACCTTGTAGGCGGAGTAGATGCCCGCCACGTTGTCGCCGTACTTGCCGTCCTCGGAGTAGGTGACGCCGTAGTTGGTCATCAGGCCCGCGGCCTTGCCGGTTACAGAGCGGGTGAGGTGGAACGCGCCGTCAAAGTAGGCGATCAGGTGCAGTTCCAGCGCGTCGTTCGGGAACACGTCATACTTGGCGTCGGAGTTGTGGTCGTTGCGGCCGCCTTCACCGGCGCCTGCGCCGGCGTAGTGCTTCACGATGGCGACCACGGAGTCTTTGCCCCAGCCCAGGTCGTTGCCGTCCTCATCGAAGGTGGACTGCAGGCCGGAGATGAAAGCGTCGGTCATGTCCCGGGTCAGGGCGGGGTCATCGGAGAAGGTGCCGGAAGCGCGGGCGAACTCGGGGGTGCCGATCAGGTCGATCTGCGGGCCGAGCAGCATGGTGACGCCCACCGCGCGCATGGCCTTGCCGGTCATCTCGCCAGCCTTGAACGCCATATCCGCATCAAAGGTGGTGGAAATGGCCAGCTGGTCGATGATGTGGGCGATGTGGTTGGGGTCGGCGGAGATGGTGGCGGGGATGGCGTAGGGCTGGGATTCGCACAGCGCCTGCAGCGCGTTGGTCCAGTCAACGGCCATGGTGGCGTTGCCCGCCTTGGTGGAGGAACGGGTCACGCCCGCGCGGCCGCCGGCCATCACGTAGTCCAGGTCGGTGCCGGTGATTTCGTTGCCGAAGCTCATCCAGCCGCCGTGGGTCAGGAGGGGGCCGATTTCAGCGCCGGAGAGCTGGTTCGCCAGGTCAAGGGCGCGGGTTACGGTGTCCAGACGCCAGTCTTCATAGGCGTCCAGGGTGCCGTTGCGGTTCATGTCCTTGAAGGCATAGCCATCCGCCTCGATGAGGCTGATGCCGGACTTCTTGGAGTAGCCGAGGGTCGTGCCGCCCTCGTTGGTCACCTTGGTCCAGCCGTCGGGCGTCCGCTTTTCGGACCATTTCTTGTCCTCCGCGCCAGCGCCGGTCACAAACAGTGAACACAGCATGGCCAGCGCCAGAACCAGCGCAAGAATCTTTTTGGTCATGGGGAAATACTCCTTTCTGTTGTTGGATCGATTCTCTGATGCCGCGCACCAGTCTGTGTATATCATAGAGGCGGCGGCCAAAGGAATCAAGATGGCTTGGAGCATCACCCGTTTGGAGGGAGAAACAGCGCCCGTGCCTGTACAAGCAGCCCCATAAACAGGATAAACAACCGTTTGTACAGGACGAACGGCAATAAAAAAGGACAGCCAAAGCTGCCCTGCGATTTTTCAGGTTTTCCCGATCAGGGTGAGATACTTCACCTTGACCTCTCCCGCCTTGCTGCGGCCGATGGGAATGGAGACCCCGTCCAGCAGCACCACTTCGGAGGATGAAATATGCTGGATGAACTGGCAGTTGACCAGGTATCCCTTATGCACCCGGATAAAGCCCAGCGGTTCCGTCAGCTGCTCCAGGCGCTCCATGGTCATCTTGACCTCCAGCGGCTCGCGCTTATCCACCACATAGATCAATTGGTAATTGCGGCTGCCTTCGATGTAGCGCACATGCTTGCTTCTCAGGGTCAGCAATCCTGTGCGGGTGGTGAACTCCAGCAGGTCGCCGTCCTGTTCCCGGTCGCCGGTGCGCTTGTACAGCTCCACCACGGCGGCGATATCGTTGAGGAAATTGCTCTTGCGCACAAAGCCCAGCGGCTGCACCTGGAAGGATTCAAACACCCGGCTCTCCGCTTCGGAGACGTAGACGATCTTGGTGCTGTCCTCCTTTTCCCGCAGGGCTTTTCCGATGGCGATGCCGTCCATGCCCGGCATTTCGATATCCAGGAGCAGCAGCTGAAAGCGGGTTTCCTCCATGGCCCGGAGCAGATCCTTTCCGGAGGAAAAGTGCTGGATCTCCGCCTGGATGCCCTGGGCCTGGAAAGCGGATTCCGCCGCGCCGGAAATCACCGGCAGCGCCCGCGCGTCGTCGTCACACAGCGCGATTTTGATTTTCATTGCTCTTTTCCTCCGTGTTTTTCGTCATATCCAGCATCACCTGGGCGATGAACTGCCCCTCCGACAGGGAATAGTCCGCGGCCCCGTTGTACTTTTCCGCAATGCGGCTGACGATCTTCGTGCCGTATCCGTGCAGGCTGGCGTCCGCCTTCGTTGTGATGAGCCCGCCCTTGCGCTTTTTCAGGGCCGTGCGGTCGGTGGAGTTCATACATTTAAAGTAAAGATAGCTCTGATGGGGATAGATTTCCAGGCGCAGCTTTGCCTGTCCGGCCCCGTCCGCAAGCAGCCTGAAGCATTCCTCCGCCGCGTTGTCCATCAGGTTTGCCACGATGGCGCAGATATCATCGTCTTCGAAAGGCAGCACGGGCGGCACCACCAGCTGGTGCTCCAGGGCGATGCTGCTGCCGCGGAGCTTGCCAAACTCCATGTTCAGCACGGTGTTCATCACCCGGTTGCCGCAGTCGATCATGTTCAGCTGCTCCGGCAGGTTGGCCGACAGCTTGGTGAAATAGCGCTCCAGCTCGTCATACCGCTTTTCGGACAGCAAAATCTGCATGTAGGCGTATTGGTTTTTCAGGTCGTGGCGGATGCAGCGCAGATCCTCCAGCCTGGCCTCCGTCATCTGGGTCATTTCCCGCTCGCTGAGGAAGCGCTGCTTTTCACCCTGCAGCTGCATCAGCTCGGCCTGTTCCCGGCACATGGTATGGATCACGTGAACGGCCATCAGATCCAGCGTGAGGATGCTGGCGTTGGCCACCAGCAGCGTGACCGTCTGGGCGTTTCCGCCGCTTCCGAAATAGATGCTTTCCACCACCCGCAGCGCCAGCACGCTGACAGCCATCACGGTGCCGGTCATCACCGCGCTCCGGGGGACGATGGCGTATTCGTCAAAACGGTATTCCCGCAGGCGCCATGCCAGCGGCGGGATGACCAGATAGCAGCAAATCCGGAAGATGTCCGTTCCCGGGCCCTGGCCCAGCCATTCGTCCAGCAGGAAGCAAAACTCCCCTGACAGGACGACGATCGCCTGCTGGGCCGTGAACACCACCAGCCAGAGCAGCGTCAGCGTCCGCCTGCGCAGCCCGGAGAAGACCAAAAGATAGCAGAATGAAACAATGCCGAGGCCCGCGGCCCACAGAATATGAAAAAAGCCCAGCATCTCGGCGGAGCCGGTGAGCGCGCTGTCCAGGGTGTTCACGGCAGCCAGGATGGCAAACAGCAGGACAAAGTGAAGCAGGGAGCGCTTTTTTTCCTTTTTCCGGGCGCACAGGATCACCCAGGCCCATGCCAGGATCCCAAGCTCCAGCAGGCGGGGAATACTCCAAATCTCCTGAAAGGGAACGCCAAGCGCTTCTCCCATGATACGCCTCCTCATCCAAAGGAAATGCCGGGAAAGCAAAATCCGTTTTCAGCCTTTTACGCCATGGCGCGGAAATGACCGATGAAACGCGGTCTGATGTTTTTTTGCCGCTCTTATTGTATCAAAAGCGGCGGTAATTTGCAAGCATGCCCCTGCATTTCGTCCAGAGAATCGGGCCGTTTGTCCAATGGCCCCGTCGTTTTGCCCGAAATCCTGCCGTTTGCCCCATGGGGCTTGCCTGCCGGGGCGGCGGATGATATGATGAAAGCGGAATGAACAGACGGGGGGAGGTCTCTGTCATGGAATCGGTACGGTGCACGCTTCGCTCCTGCCTGCAGGCGCTGGCTGAATCCCAGCCGGATAAAAAACTGCTGGGCGACAGCGCCTGCTGGCTCACTGCCCGTGGGTGCTGGGCGTCGGTGTCCGCCTGCGCCGCCGCGCTCCATGCCGCCGGGATTCAGAAGGGAGAGCTTGCGGCCCTCCAGACGAAGCGGTCGCTGACAACCGCGCTGCTGGTGCTGGCGCTGCGCGCTGCCGGGGCCCTTGTTGTGCTGTGCGACCCGCGCCACGCCCCCCGGGACGCCCTGTCCGCCTGTGATACGGAGATCCCTGTGAAAACGTGGATCACCCTGGGCGCGGACGGGGTGTTCCAGATGGAACGCGACGGGCAAAAGCGCATGCTGAACCTTTTTGCCCTGCCCGGGGCAAGCCCATCCGATCTGCCCCCCGAGGGAGACCCGGAGGAGGACGGCTTCATCCTTTTCACCTCCGGCTCCATGGGCAAAAGCAAGGCTGTGGTGCTCAGCGAATATAACCTCATCAACAACCTGAAGGATTCCAAGCCCCTGGGAAAATACAGCGAAGACGACATTGCCCTGGGCGCGCTGCCCATGGAGCACGTGTTCGGCCTGGTGCTGCTGGCCGGGGCGCCTTACCTGCGCTACGCCGTCTATTATCCGGAAAAGACGGCTGTGCCCAGCCTGCTCAAGGACATCCGCCAGCAGAAGATCACCCGGATGAACGGCGTGCCGACCCTGTATCAGGCCATGGCGGAACAGGCCGACCCCGATGACATCGTGACCCTGCGGGCCGGGTTCATCGGCGGCAGCCCCGTCAGCCCCGCGCAGTTCGCCGCCCTGGAGGAAAAGCTGGGCATGACGCTGATCTCCGTGTACGGCATGACCGAATGCATCGGCATTTCGTGCACCAGCTGGCAGGACCCCCAGGCCCTCCGCGCCGCCAGCGTGGGCAAGTTCTACAGCATGAACGAGGGCCACATCCTGTTGGAAAACGGCGAGGAAGCCAGGGTGGGCGAGATCGGCGAGATCTGCGTCACCGGCCCGGCCCGCATGAACGGTTATTACGGCCGTCCCATGCCCAGGGAAGAGCTGCTCCACACCGGGGATTTGGGCTGCCTGGACGCGGACGGGGTGCTGCGCCTGTGCGGCAGGAAGAAGGAAATCATCATCCGCAACGGCCTGAACCTGGCCCCCCGGCGGATCGAGGAAGCGCTGCTTTCCCTGCCCGGCGTGCGCACCGCCATCGTGGTGGGCCTGCCGGACGAGCGCCTGGGCGAAGCGCCCTACGCCATGGTGACGGGCCGGAAGGTGGAGCCCGAAGAACTTCTGCCGCTGCTGAATAAAAACGAAATCCCCCTGTGCATCTGCTCGGTGGAAGAGCTTCCGCTGACCGCCTCGGGCAAGCTGAACCGGCAGATGATCCGGGAGGTGCTGATGCAATGGCGGAAGGGCTGATTCTGCAGGTTCCGGCAGCGCTGGTCTGTTATGGCTTAGCGCTGTTTTTCAATCTCTTTGACCGGCGCTTTCGCGCGTCCCGGGGCGTGATGACCTATCTTTCCGCGCTGCTGGCCGTGGCGGGGACCGCCGTTGCGCTGCTGCGGGGCGTATCGCTTCGGGAGGCGGCGGCTTTGCTGCTCATCTTTCTGCTGTTGAATCTGGGGGTGAAGGAATGAACTTTAATTCCCTCGCCTTTTTGATTTACCTGCCGGCGGTGGTGGGCGTTCACTGGCTGCTGCCCCACCGCTTCCGCAGGATCTGGCTGCTGCTGGCTTCCTATTTTTTCTACATGTACTGGAATCCGCTGCTGATCCTGCTTTTGATCGCCTCCACCGCCGTGGACTACTGCTGCGGCCGCGGCATCGAGAAGCACCGGGGAAAGGCGGGCATCCCCCGCCTGCTTCTGCTTCTGAGCGTGTGCATGAACCTGGGGATGCTTTTTTTCTTTAAATATTGGGATTTCTTCGGGGAAATCGCCAACGGCCTGTTCATCGCCCTGTCCATCCCCTGGCAGGTGCCGGCCCTTGACCTGATCCTGCCGGTGGGCATATCGTTCTACACCTTCCAGACCATGAGCTACACCATCGACGTGTACCGCGGCGACGCCCCGGCGGAAAAAAACATCGTCACCTTCGCGCTGTACGTCAGCTTCTTCCCCCAGCTGGTGGCGGGGCCCATCGAGAACCCCGGCAATCTGATGCCCCAGCTGAAGGCCGAACACCGTTTGAACCGGGAGGACCTGGCCGCCGGCTGCCGGCTGCTGCTGTGCGGCTTCTTCCGCAAGTGCGTGGTGGCCGACCTGTGCGGCATCTATGTCAACGCGGTGTACGCCGGCGCGCAGCGCGCCAACGGCCTGGCGGTGGCCCTGGCGGGGGCGCTGTTCTGCATCCAGATGTACTGCGACTTTGCCGGGTACTCCGAAATCGCGGCAGGCGCGGCGCGGCTCATGGGCGTTCGGCTGATGCGCAATTTTGACCGGCCTTACCTGGCCCAGAGCTACGGCGAATTCTTCCGCCGCTGGCACATCAGCCTGAACCGCTGGTTCACCAGCTATGTCTATATTCCCCTGGGCGGCGGCCGCAGGGGCCCGGGCCGAAAGATCCTCAACACCCTGATCGTGTTTACGCTGTGCGGGCTGTGGCACGGGGCGCGGTGGACCTACATCCTCTGGGGCCTGTACGCGGCGTTCTGGGTCTGCCTGGAAGCCCTGCTGCTGAAAAAGGCGGAGGCTGCCGCCCGCCGCCGCGGCATCCCGCTGGACCATCCGGTGACCGTGCTGATCCGCCGGGCGTACATGTTCCTGATCTTCCTTCCCGCGGCCCTGCTGTTCCGGGCGGAAAGCACCGCCCAGGCGGGCCTGCTGCTGCGCCGCCTGTTTACGGGCGGCTTCGGCCTGGAAAACGCGCTGGACACCCTGGGGCTTTCCGGGCCTTCGCTGATCGCCCTGGCGCTGACCCTTGCCGCCATGGCGCGCATCCACGTCTGGGGCCAGTACGACCTGCCCCCCGCCGCCACCGCCACCGCCCGCACCCAGCGGACGGTGAGCGCGGCCTTCCTTGTGGTGACCATCGCCCTTTCCTGGCTGGCTCTTCTGTCTACCCAGGACGCGGCGGTGTTCGCCTATTTCCAGTTTTGAAAGGCAGGGAGACGAATGGGCTGCCTAAAACGGAGATTTTACTGGGGGAAACCTCTCTTTGGAATATCATCGCACGGCCAGCGCTTCGCTTGCCCGCGCTGTGGTTCTAAAAATATTGCGAATTATGCGCAATACGTCTCAAGCCGTATTGCTGAAAGAGAGGTTTCCCCCAGGCCCCCTTCCGAGAAAGCCGTAAAGAATCAGGGATCCTTTATTGATTTGCAAAAGATTTCATTTATCATCAGCCTGATCCTCTGCCTTTCCTGCCTGTTTGCCCCTGCCGCCTGCGCCGGGGAAACCCGCGTGCTGGTGTTTATCGAGGAAGGGGAAGGGTTTTCCCTCCCGGAAAACGGCCTGCGCATCCTTCCCGGGGAAGACGCGGTGTTTACCGTGGAGATGGACCGGGGCGTTATCCTGACAGAAACGGATTACGCTGGCGATTATGACATGGACGTTCAAAACCGCACCGTCACGCTGACCCTGCGGAACATCCTCTACCCCGCCCGCGTGAGGCTTACCGTCAGCACCAAATACTGCACCGTGCGCTACGACGCCAACGGCGGCGCGGCTTCCTCCGGCGAGACCGCGGTTGAAAAGCGGTACAGCCTCAGCACCCATCCCCGGCCCAACACGGAAACCGGGATCTTCGACCGGCCGGGGTACACGCTGGCCTGCTGGAACACCCGCTCCGACGGCCAGGGCGAAAGGATCGGCCTGGGCAGCCGGGTCACGCCCGTGAACGGGCGGGCCAAGCTGTACGCCCAGTGGGCAAAATGGAGCGAAGAAGAAAACTTTGATTGGGAAGAAAATGAAACCGTCTCTCTCACCGGCTATCGCGGACAGGAGGAAACGCTGGTCCTCCCCGCCCGCATAAACGGCAAGCCGGTCACCCGCCTTGCCGCCGGGGCGTTCACAGGCTGCAAAGCGAAAGCAGTCATCCTGCCCCCCTCCCTGGAAACCGTGGAGGACGGGGCGTTTGAGGATTGCGAAATACAGTCGCTTACGCTGTTTGACAACATCGTCAGCATTTCCGACGGGGCCTTTGTCAGCTGCCCGCGGCTTGAGACCCTGTACATCAACGCATCGGAAGCGCCCTTCGGCTATGTGTACCGCAAGGAGAGCGTGTACGCCGACAAGGTGGAGCTGCTTTTGAAGGCCCAGGGCCAGAAGAAGCTGGTGTTTTACGGCGGCTGCTCCATCTGGTACAACCTGGACGCCATCCAGGCGGTCAGGCAGTTCGGGGAAGAATGCCGGATCATCAACATGGGCCTCAACGGCACCGTTTCCTCCGCCGTGCAGATGCAGATCATGGCGCATTTCCTGTCGGAGGGGGACGTGCTGTTCCACACGCCGGAATTGTCCAGCCGCCTGCAATTGATGCACTCCCCGGACATGGGCGAAAATGACAGCAGCCTGTGGGCCGGGCTGGAAAACAACTATGACCTGTTTTCTTTGGTGGACCTGCGCACGGTGGGCGGCGTGTTTTCCAGCCTGACCCACTATCTGGGCCTCAAGGACAGGCGCACGGACTATCAGCAGTTCTTCTCCGACGACTACCGCACCCCCTATATGGACGCTTACGGCTCCATTCCCTTTTACCGGTCCGCCACGAAAAAGGAGCTGGGGGACAAGGTGCGGCTGGATCTGAGCCGGGTTTCCGGGCACGCGCTGGACAATCTGGCGGCGTATTACAGCCTGCTTTCGGCAAAAGGCGTAAAAATCTATGTGTCCTACGCCTGCGTCAATCTGGACGCCCTGCCGCAGGAGGAGCGCGGGAACGCGGAAGCCATGGATCAGGCGTTCCGTGAAAGCATCGCGGCCATGGACGGCCCCGTGCTGATTTCCCGCCTGTCCGATTATCTGTACCATCAGAACGATTTTTACGACACCAATTACCACCTGCTCTCCGAGCCGGCCAAACAGAACACCGCCCGATGGATGAAAGATCTTTCGGCGTACTGGAAGGCGGAAGAGGAGGAAACGCCATGAAGAAAAGGATCATCGCGCTGCTCTTCCTGCTCCTGCTGCTGCCGGGCATTCTGTTTTTCGCCGCCCGCTCCCTGCCCCCGGTGTACCAGGACAGCTATTACGCGGAGCTGCCCGCCCTGGTCAGGCGCATGGATGAAGCGCGGGGCAGGCGGCTCATCCTCATCGGCGGAAGCAGCGTGGCCTTTGGCATCGACGTGGCGCTGCTGGAAACATATCTGCGCGAAAAAGGATTTGAATATACAGTCTGTCCCCTGGGCCTCTACGCGGCGGTGGGAACCAGCGCCATGCTGTCCCTGTCGGAAAGCGCCCTGCGGGAGGGGGATACCGTCGTCCTTGCCCTGGAGCCCGCCGCCGACGCGCTGACCGCTTACTTCGGCGCGACGGCCTTCCTCAAGTGCGCGGAAAGCGACCCTTCCCTCTTTTGGCGGCTTGGCCGGGACCAGCAGGCGCGGGTCATCGGAAACGCCGTGCCCTTCCTACAGGAAAAATACGCCCTGGTCCGGTCCGGACAGCTGCCGAAAGCGGAGGGCGTGTACGCCAAAGCCGCCTTTGACGAAAACTGCAATATGGCCTATCCTCGGGAAGGGAACATCCTGGCGCTGGGGTATGATACCGGGTCGCCCATCGCCCTTTCCGGCCTGGCCATTGACCCTTCCTTCGCCGCCCAAATCAACGCCTACTGCAAAAGCGCGTCAAAAAAAGGCGCTTCCGTTTTCATGAGCTTCAGCCCCATGAACAAAAGCGCCGTGACCGGGGACGCAAACGATTATTTTACCCTGTGCAACGAGACGTTTGACTGCCCCGTCATCAGCAATCCGCTGGACTACATCCTGGACAGCGGCTGGTTTTACGATTCCAATTTTCATTTGAACACGGCGGGAGCCCATATGCGCACCTGGCTCCTGGCCCGGGATATCCTGGCGCAGCTCGGCTGCTACGCGCCCCTGGAGGATGAGCTGCCCGTCATGCCCGCGCCCGTGGCCGCCGAAGTCCAGGCTGCCGCGGACAGCGGGGATTTTGTGTTTGAAGCGGCGGAAAACGGCAGGGCGTATGTGATCGCCGGCCTGACGGAACAGGGAAAAGGCAAAGAAACCCTGCTTCTTCCTTCTTCCTATTTGGATCAGCCGGTAGCCGCTGTCCGCGGGGACGCCCTGAAGGAGGCTTCGCGCCTCATGGAGCTCCACGTGCCGCAAAGCATTGCCTCCCTGCCGGACGGGCTGCTGGATGGCTGCGCGTCCCTGCGCCGCCTGGTGCTGGAGCACACCTCCGCGCCCTGCGGCATTTCCGCCCACAGCCTGGACGGCCTGAAGGATTTGCAGATCCTGGTGCCCGCCGAGGCTTACCCCTGGTACCTGGACGGCTATGGCTGCGAAGAAAACCCCTGGCAGGCGTACCGGAATCAAATCTTCTCGTTTTAAATTCTTTCCGGGGGATCCAAAATGCGCACGGCGCGGCGCAGGAGGCGGAAAAGGGCCCGGAGCAGCCAGGCGGCCAGCAAAGGCAGCGCCATGCCCACCGCGTAATACAGCAGGATCATGCGCGGGTTCTTCGTGCAGCAATAGTACAGGGTCTGGTAATGCGCGGACGAAAAGCCGGAAAGCAGCGCCCGGAACGGATACCGCCCGCGCAGCGCATGGAGCAAAGTATTGAACAGAAACCAGGCAAAGGTGTGCAGGCCCATGATATACATTGTATTTTTCCCGATGAAGCTGAGCAGGCCGCTTTTACGCGGCACGGAAGCGGCCAGCGCGCTGATCCGCAGCCACAGCAGCAGGCCGGTCAGCCCGCCGATGAAATAAGCGTATCCCGTTTTTCCGAAGCCAATCAGGGCGTACAGCTCGGGGCTCAGCGCGCTGCTGCCGGACAGGAGGATCAGCAGAAGCTGCGCCGCGAAAACCATCAGGAAATACCAGCCGCTTTTCAGCGTATCGTGCTTTTCCAGATGGCGGCGGTACAGTGCGCCCGCCTGCATGAAAAAGAGCATCACCACGGAACGGAGGTACACCACGGCGGCCTCGGAGGGGGCCGCCGTTTCTTTGCAATAAACAGCCGCAGCCCCCGCCAGCAGCGTGGCCGCCAGCAAAGCGGTTTCCCGCGCCGCGCCGCGGCGGATGAACAGCCGGAAAGCCTGCCGCAGCAGCAGCAGGAAAAGCTCGGCCAGAAACAGCGCGGGCAGATACCAGGCCGGGGTGGCAAAGGTGATCAGGCACGGTTTGATCCACGGGGCAGCCAGCCACTCGGCCCAGGAAAACGTGTCCCAGGGGGTCAGGCCTTTGGGATGGAGCCAGGAAACAGCCAGCAGGGAAAGGCCGCTGAAGACGTAGTAGGGCAGCAGGAGCTTTGCGGCCTTTTTCCCGATCCAGCGGAGCATGGCGGGAAAGAACGCGCCGCCCCCGGGCAGGTCGGGAAAAAAGTAACCGGAAATGAACAGAAAAAGCGGCAGGTGGAAAGCGTAGTACGGAAACCATCCGTGAAAGGTCAGGGGCTCGGTGAGGGTGACCTCCAGCTGTCCCCTGGCGTAAAAATTCATATGCCCGAGCACCACAAAGGTGATGGCGAACACGGAAAGCACCCGCATCCGGTAGCTTGGGTCCGCTGCGGATGCGGGATGCTCTTTTTCCAGGAATAGATCTGCCAAACGCTTTCTGCCTGCCATGCTGTATCCCTCCGGCCGGATCGGTAAGAAAACGGGGATCCCCCAGGTTTCAACATACGAAGTCCAATCTATCTGGATTCGAAGCGCATTTTGGCTAAGTCGAACGAAGGGAGGCGCGGCGGGGCCGAAGCGCCAAACGGTTCCGTGGATGACGGTGTATTGTCCGCCGCCTGCATTACTGCCCTATCATCATGAGCAGTAACTCGGGCGTCAGACGGATCACGTCCGCTTCATCCCGCAGGACCGTCGGGATCCCTTCCGTGGGCAAGCAGGAAAACACAGCAAAGATCGATGCTTCTTCTTCATTTGGCACATATGCTTTGCAGTAGAGTGAGAAGTTTCCTATTTCTCCTTCATACCCGAGCCTGATCAGCGCGTCTTCCCCTCCGGGGCTCACATTCTCACCCTCGGCGTGCAATGTGATCACATATTCATGATCGGACTCGAAAGCGCCTGTACAGGTGATGGTCACATTGTTTTCATTGATTACCAGCTTTTCTCCGTCGAATTCCGCGGTGATTGCATTGGTTGCGCGATACTGGTAGTTATTATTCATCTGGTTGTATTCCATAGAACCGTATGTCAGCCGCCGATCG
Organism: Clostridia bacterium; assembly: GCA_017550745.1. Classification (GTDB taxonomy): domain Bacteria; phylum Bacillota; class Clostridia; order Christensenellales; family Aristaeellaceae; genus RUG563. The sequence continues at coordinate 13,568 of JAFZOG010000089.1, forward strand.
TCATTCGCAAGCAGCTTGAGAAGAAACACGGTCTGGCCGGTGTACGTTCTCACGCTCAGGTCAAGCCGCTTTTCGGTGGCCAGCAGGCTGGCGAAATGCATGCCCATGCCGCCCGGATTAAAATAGGCGCTGGCAATCAGGCCGTCTTCTCCCACGGCATAGTCCAATTGGAGCAGGAGCCTGCTGGACCGGTCGAACGGGGCGCTGAAATTGATGTAGACCGATCCCATGCTTCCTTCAATACGGCCGTTTGCGCTCAATTGAATGCCCATTGTGGGATGGCTGAAAGAAAGGCTCCAGGAATGATGCTCCAAATCCCCTTTGAATTCTGCGGATAAAGTGACTTCGTATTTTCGCGTCTTTTCGCCCATGACTCTGGTTTCCCAGAGAAGCCCGTCCAGCTTAAAGGAATCGCCTTCATTCCCGTACGTCCATTCCATGGCGTAACGATCGGATGAATCGCCGATTGCGCCTGTCAGGCCGATCCTGGTGAAATCAGCGCTGGCTGTCAGCTCAAACGCCACGGCAAAGTCCGTTTCCACTGTTTTCAGCTGTTCCCTGGAACGGCTGATTTCCTCTATCAGCTCTGACAACGATGTTACTTCTCCGCCCGCAGCGACGGAAATCATTTGGAGGATTTGATCGGCCGCGGCGCTGTACCGCCCATCGGCAGCCAGGAGATCGGCAGCGACAGCCAAACGTTCCATCAGCTGCTCCGCCGCAGCATAATAGGAAACGTGCAGCCCATCCTCGGTATCCACCGTCATATCCGGCAAAATGATATTCTCGTAAAGAAGCAGAACGATCTCCCTGTAGATTTCCAGTTCGGCCGACTCGCCTTGAAGGATGGAATGAAGCCATGCCTCCACATCGGCATATTGGAGATTCAGAATGGCATCTTCCGATTTTACGGTAATATCCGTTTCCGACGCTTGGGCTTGGAGACGCATATCATTTGCGGATACAGATACATCCAGCAGATTCCCGTCTCCCTTGACCAGCGCGGAAAAAACATCGCTGCCGGAATAACCGACATCAAAGCGCACCATGTCCCGAAGAAGATTGATGCTCTCCAGCAGTTCCATGGCCCCATTCAGGAAAACCCGTTCCGCGATTGTTTCTTCCGCATAAGCGGCATACCCGCATAACATGCAGCAGACCAGCACCAGCGCGATGAGCTTTTTCACTTGCGATTTCCCCTTTCTGTTATTTAGGTCGCATATTGTTATTTTATCTTACCAAATAACAGAAGCTTTGTAAAGAAATAAACCAAATTTCCCATTGAGCAGCGATCCAGGGATGTTACCATTCATATATCTGGGGGAACCGCTCTTTGGGCATCAAAGAGCGGTTCCCCCAGGAATACTTGAATCGTAACACCCATTGAATCATTTTTCTGTATTCGTTTGCCAAACCCGTTGACAAAAAGAACATAAAGTATTATAATCATCACAAACGAGAACATTTGTTCTTTTTAAAGGAGTGAGGATCATGCGTGGAGAATGCGTTTATTTGCAGGTGATGGTGCAGATGTACATGAAGGGGTGGGACAGCCGGGTGCTGGCGGAAAAAACGGGAATCAAATATACGTCCATGCGCCGCAAGCTGCGGGGAATGGCCCCGCTGCAGCTGGAGGAGGCCCGCCGCATCCAGCAGGCGCTGAACTGCCCTATGCCCCTGGAGGAGCTCTTTGCCAGGCGGGAGAAGGCGGCGTAATTGGTCAGACACTGAATGAAAGGGCACTTTAAGTCAGTAAAGGGATACGCTGGGCGCTGCGCGCGCCCAGACCTGCGGCAAGGGATTTCATCCCTTGCATCCCAATAGGCGAAAGCACTTCGTTGGGTAGAACCGGCTATTTTCGCCAGTCGATTCGGGGATG